>NZ_JAKGBH010000027.1:0-68799 GCF_021532515.1 Pseudoalteromonas sp. PAST1
CCAATTAGGTGAAAGGTTGATTTACCTAAATCAATACCTATGACTTTTGCAACTGACATGATGGTTTCCTCCTGTAATAGCCAACACTATGAGTTTAGCTAATGGGTGGGGCGTACCATCTAATTAATGAGTATTTTGAATACTGCAGCCAGTGGCATGTTTTCGAGCGATAGGACCATTAGTCAATACAGTGACGACATCTGGCATTTGGAGCCATTAATGGATACTAGTGCACAGCAAAACACACAGAAGAAAAGCAGCTAGCTTAAGACGGAGAGAGTTATGCCAAGTTATGCAAACCGATATATAAGTAGTTTAACAAGAGAAACGTATGCCCTCATCCTAGCAGGAGGGCGAGGTTCACGTTTACATGAATTAACAGACTGGCGTGCTAAACCAGCAGTCTATTTTGGTGGTAAACACCGAATCATCGACTTTCCACTGTCGAACTGTATAAATTCAGGTATTCGTCGAGTTGGTATTGCTACTCAATATAAGTCGCACTCGTTAATTCGTCACGTAAATCGTGCATGGGGCCATTTCAAAAAAGAATTGGGGGAATCAGTTGAAATACTTCCTGCCTCTCAGCGAAATGGAGATGACTGGTATTGTGGTACAGCTGATGCGGTATTCCAAAATATGGATATTATCCGCCATGAGCTGCCTAAGTATGTGATGATCCTCTCGGGTGACCACGTTTATTGTATGGACTACGGTGGTTTGTTGGCTAAACACGTTGAGACAGGTGCTGATATGACGGTATGTTGTATTGAGGTACCTTGCGAAGAAGCTGCAGATACATTTGGTGTAATGACAGTTGATGAAAGCAATCGTGTTCGTCGTTTTGATGAAAAACCTGCTGAGCCTACTTCTGTGCCTGGTAAGCCAGGGACCTGTTTAGCATCAATGGGTAACTATATTTTCAATACTGAGTTCTTATTTGAACAATTGAAAAAAGACGCAGAAACTGAAGGTTCTGGCCGAGATTTCGGTCACGATATTATCCCTGCTATCATCGAAGAGCATAACGTATTTGCCTATCCGTTTAGAGATGTACATGATGGTCAGCCATACTGGCGCGATGTGGGTACACTTGACTCATTCTGGGAAGCCAACATGGAGCTGGTAATGCCACAGCCACAGCTTGACCTTTATGATCCAAAATGGCCAATTTGGACTTATCAAGAGCAGTTACCACCTGCTAAATTCATTTTTGATGATGATGACAGACGTGGTATGGCTGTTGATTCAACAGTATCAGGTGGCTGTATTATTTCTGGTTCTAAAGTTAAGAAGTCACTACTTTTCTCGAATGTATATGTTCATTCATTCTGTGAAATCGAAGAATCAGTGATATTACCAGGTGTTAAGATCAACCGAAATTGTAAGATTAGGCGTGCTATTATTGACCGTAACTGTGAGATCCCCGAAGGACTTGAAATCGGTTACGATAACAAAGTCGACAAAGAAAATGGCTTTAGAGTCTCGAAAAAAGGGATTGTGCTGGTCACTCGTGATATGTTGAATGAGCTTGCAAAGAAGTTAGAGCAACAAGAGCAAGATAATAAACGCCTTGCTTAAGCAATCGCGCTAAGACAAAAAGGGAGGGCATGTCCCTCCTTTATTTATATTTGAATAATACCAGTTTGCTTAATTAAGTATTATTGCCAATTGGTATAAAAGTTTTATGGAGTACTGCAAAGCATGCATGTATTGATGGTAGCTGCAGAGAATGATGCATTACCGAATGCAAAAGTCGGTGGTGTAGCGGATGTTGTTAGAGATTGCCCTAAAGCGTTAGTAGAAAAAGGCCTTAGTGTTGATGTGGTGATCCCAGATTATGGCTTTGAGTATTTAGAGCGGCATCACATAGGTGTAGTGCACGTGCCCTTTGCAGGTCATATGCAAAAACTGGATGTGTGGAAGCTTGCTAAAAGTGAAGAAGGTATAACGCAACTGCTTATTTCTAATTGGGAATTTAGCCGCCATAACGGCGCTGTTTATTGTAATGATGAACCGGGCCGTCCGTTTGCAACCGATGCAAGTAAGTTTGCTCTTTTTAACGCTGCTGTTTGCGAAGCCTTATTACAAGGGCTTATTCGCACGCCGGATGTTGTTCACTTACATGATTGGCACAGTGCTTGTGTTGCTCTATTACTTAAATCAGATAGCCGCTATAGAAAACTAGCGCACTTATTTTTAGCTTACACAGTACATAACCTTGCATTGCAAGGGATACGTCCTTTCAAAGGTGATAGCTCAAGCCTAGAAGCCTGGTTCCCAAGTTTAGGTTATAACGGCGAAAGGTTATGCGATCCGCGCTATTTTGATTGCTTTAACCCAATGCGTACTGCTATTAACCTGGTTGATAAAGTACACCTTGTTTCGCCAACTTATTGCCAAGAAGTACTGCGTCCAAGTGATGCTGAAAAAGGCTTTTTTGGTGGTGAGGGACTTGAAGCTGACTTGCAGGCTGCCTATGAACAAGGGCGTGTAGTGGGCATTCTTAATGGTTGCGAGTACCCAGGAATGAAGCTTGAAGACATCAGCTTAGCGAGTCTTTATCAACATGCCGAAAATGCGTTATTTCAATGGATGGCAAAAAGCCCAGTATTAGATTCAAGCTATTACATAGCGCATCAACGATTACTTCAATTTAAAACACGGCCGTTTTCTGGGCCATTAGTAACCAGTGTGGGTCGTTTAACGGACCAAAAAGCACTGTTACTTCGTCAGCCTTATGATAAAGGGCTTGTGTTAGATGAGTTATGTCAGCGTTTAAAACAACATAACGGCTACATGATTATTTTAGGCTCAGGGGATACTGAACTTGAGCACATCATGACATCAGTTATGGCACGTCAAGATAACCTGCTATTTTTAAAAGGTTATGCGCATTATGTTGGTGAATACATGTACCACTTAGGCGATTTATTTTTAATGCCAAGTTCATTTGAGCCGTGCGGTATTAGCCAGATGTTAGCAATGCGAGCAGGACAGCCGTGCTTAGTACATGGTGTAGGTGGTTTACGTGATACAGTAGAACATCATGTGAGTGGTTTTAGTTTCCAAGGCGAGAGTTTGGCATCACAAAGCTACGAACTTGTTACTAGTTTTAGTGATGCGCTTGAGCTTAAAAAATCGCAACCAGAAAAATGGTGCTCAATATGTGAACAGGCAAGAAATGCCCGTTTTACGTGGCAATCCGTTGCAGAAGGCTATTTATCTGGCTTATATCAATAAAAAGTAAGTGATTCATGGTAATTAGGTGACTTTTTTACCAATTTCAGCTATTAATTACTTAGTGTGATATAAAATAAGAAAAGTAGGTAAAGTGGCTGTATTTGTTGCTAGGCAAGCGGTCTTTAATCGTCGTCAACAAGTTGTCGCCTATGAGCTACTATTTAGAGATAGTTTACAAAATAGTTTTCCTGATGTGTCAGAGAGCACGGCAACGGCTCGCCTAATTATGGAAAACCAGCTCAATTTAGGTACTCGTCATATAACGTCGGGTAAAAAAGCATTAATTAATATTGGTCCAGAGTCTTTGAAGCTGGACCTTTGCGCATTTTTGCCAACAAATGATGTCGTGATTGAGTTACTTGAAACCATTGAGCCAACGGACGAAAATTACGAATATTGCCGTGAGTTATTTCATAACAACTATAAATTAGCGTTGGATGATTTTGTTTACCAACCCGAATGGGACCGTTTTTTAAAACTTATTCGTTTAATAAAGTTTGATGTTCAGCAAACCCCTTTTGAAGAATTGGCCCCGATTGTTCATAAATTAAAAAAGTATCAAAAGATAAAGCTATTAGCTGAAAAACTCGAAACAGCTGATGATTACGAAAAAGCGTATAAAATGGGCTTTGATTTTTTTCAGGGTTATTTTTTTGCTAAACCGAAGATGATTCAGCATCGTGATATTGATTACAATTATGCGCTGGTATTATCGATTTATGCACAAGTCATGCGCCCAGATCCAGATATCAGTGAAATCGCTGGTTTGTTTTCTTTAGATACTGCACTTGCTTATAAACTGTTACGTTTAATAAATAGCGGTGTTTTTCCTATAAAGAGTAAAATTGGCTCATTAAAACAAGCGCTTGTTTATTTAGGTCATGAACGACTTAAAAAGTTTGTTAGCCTAATTATTACTGCCCACAGTGCCCAGTCAAAACCAGCCGAGTTGACTCGGCTTTGTGTTGTAAGAGCCCGTTTTTGTGAATTAATCGCTCAGCGTGTTGCTAAACAGCAAACTGGTGAGGCATTTTTAACAGGGCTATTTTCATTACTTGATGCCATATTAGATCAACCTATGGAAAAGTTATTGGATAGATTGCCGTTTCCTGACGAAATTCATGCCGCTCTCATGCAAGAAAAAAATATCCTCTATTACATACTTGAAACGGTTAAAGCGTACGAAACTGGTAGCTGGTGGGCGCTTGAACAGGCTGTTGCCTATCTAAGCATTGAAAGCGCAGATCTTCCCAAGATATACGAAAATGCAGTAAATTGGAGTGATAGCTGCAGGCAAAACCTATAAGGGATTTATGCGCAATATAAATATGGATGTGTTACGGGGTATTGCGGTACTCGGCTTGATGTTTATGAACATCTACACCTTTGCTGTGTTTGAGTATGACTATACCCCAAGTGCTACGCCACCCTTTTCAGACTCGCTAATTTTCACTATTAATACCGTGTTTATTGATGGGCGTTTTAGAAGCCTTTTTTGCTTGTTATTCGGAGCATCTTTAGTTATTCAATGGCAGCTTTGGCAAAATGTTGAAAAACAACATAAACGGCTAAAAGTTTTGGCATTTATAGGCCTTGCCCATGGTTTTTTATTATGGGCTGGTGATATTTTGTTTATTTATGCTTGTGCAGGCTGGTTAACGCTTAAATTTAGTCAGCAAGATGAAGAAAAAAACTTGCGTATAGGTCTGTTGTTTTTATTTATCGGCGCCCTTATTTCATTCTTACTTGCCTTTGTAGAGCCAGATTTTAACCCTGTAACGAGAAGCTCTGAGAGTTTCTTAATGGCGTATGATGCAGCGTATTCTTCTTACTTCGCAGGATTCGTCAGTAACTTTTTGATATTTATCATAATGCTTATTGCTGTACCCCTTATCACTGTGTGGATGGCCGCAGGGTTAATGATGATGGGTGTCTATTTATACAAGAAAGGCGTATTTGTTCAGGGTTTAACAAACTCCCAGTTCAAGTTGATTGTTCCAGCTGCGATAAGTTTAACGGCCCTGAGATTAATAATCGATCCAAACCAGAGTGTCTTTATGTACGCGATTGTAGAACCAATTAATTGGTTGGCTGCTTTATCCATGGCTATTTTTTATTGCCACATTATTGTGAAAGTAGTTAAGAATATCCCTAATAACTGGTTGCTGCTACAGCAAGCTGGGCGTATGTCATTGACGTTATATTTGATGCAAACAGTCATATTTATATTGTTTTTTAAAGTTGTATTTCCTACTGCTGCGCTTAGCTTTGATAGAATAGATTACTGGTTAGTTATTGCTGTTATGCTTGTTTTTCAATTGTTTTTTTGTAAAGTGTATAGTATGTATTTTAAACACGGTCCGTGCGAGTTAATTTGGCGAAAATTATCTAATTAATTCCTCGTATACAATAATTATAATAGAGTGAGGCGGTAATGCGGATTTGCTTGTTTGTTCTAACCTTGCTTAGCTATTCACCGCTATATGCTGGCGAGCAATTCTCTGTGCTGTTAGTTAACCCCTCAGTTAAAAGTGATTTATTTTGGCAAAGAGTGACTAATGTGATGCAGGTTGCTGCCAAGCAAAATAATGTCGCTCTTACAACAATTTATGGCGGTGGAAATCGCCACATTCAATTAGCTGAGCTGAAACAATACCTGCAATATAACGCTAAACCCGACTACGCAATTTTAATTAATTACCCAGGTGGTGCAGAGCAGTCAATGACCTTGCTTGAGCAGCACAAAATTAAATTTATCACCCTTGAAGAAACGATTGTTGGCGTAGAGCGAGACGAAGTCGGTAAACCCCGTCAGCGCTTTAAGTATTGGTTAGGTGAAGTATTTCACAATAACTTCAAAGCCGGTGAGCAACTTGGCAAAGCCTTACTTGATGAGGCAATAAATACAAAGCAAACGCCTCATTTTGTTGCTATTAATGGCCATTATGGTACTGAATCTGACACCCGCAGTGATGGCCTCGTTCATTATTTACGTAAACAAGATGTTGAGCTTGAGCAAGTTGTCTATGCAAATTGGAGTAAGCAGGAGGCTGCGAATAAAGTAAGTCGATTATTGCAACGACACCCTGATAGCAATGTGATTTGGTGTGCGTCTGATTTAATGGCGCAAGGCGCCCTAGAAGCTGTGAAAGGTAAAACAGATAAAGCCTATTTCATAGGTGGCATAGACTGGCTTGATGATAATTTAGACTTAATTGAACAACAAAAACTCACGGCCAGTGTTGGCGGGCATTTTATGATGGGAGCGTGGGCACTAATTAGCGTGGTCGATCATCATAATGGCAACCCTTATTGGCAAAATCACGATGCGATTAAGTTTCAGCTTGGGGTGATCACAAAGCACAATATTCAAAGTTATCGCTGGCTGAGAAATATCAAAGATTGGTCGGTTATCCCTTTTGAAGCCTTCTTACTGCAAAACAGTAAAAGCACTGAGTACGCCTTCGATTTTGATACGCTACATAGTTTATTGAGCGAAAAGCCCAAAAACGCAGCGCAACACTAAAAGTGTAGTCAAAGAGCCTAGATTCTACCTAGCTTGGTAAAGGCTTCTGGTATAAACTAGCTGCTTTAAAATCCAGACAGAAGTGTGCCATGACAGAGTTAAAGCGATTAAATAAATTTATCAGTGAAACAGGTTTTTGTTCACGCCGTGAGGCAGATAAATATATTGAAGAAGGTCGTGTTACTGTTAACGGCAACTTGCCTGAAATGGGCGTAAAAGTCAGTGACGCCGATGATGTACTTATTGATGGCAAACCTTTAAAAGCAAAGCCTAAGCTGGTTTATATTGCCTATAACAAACCAGTTGGTATTACTTGTACGACTGAGCGAAAAATCCAAAGCAATATTGTTAAAGCAGTTAATTACCCCGAGCGTATTTTCCCAATTGGACGCTTAGATAGACCTTCAGAAGGCTTAATTTTCTTAACTAACGAAGGCGACATCGTTAATAAAATTCTTCGTGCTGGTAATAATCATGAAAAAGAATACGTAGTAACGGTTGATAAACCACTTAATCGCCAGTTCGTTAATAAGATGGCAAATGGTATTCCTATCCTCGATACCGTTACTAAAAAGTGTAAGGTTAAACAAACCGGCCCGCAGCAATTTACCATTGTGCTAACACAAGGCTTAAACCGCCAAATACGCCGTATGTGTGAATATTTAGGCTATGAAGTGGTGACTTTAAAGCGCACACGAATTATGAACGTGACCCTAAAGGGTTTAAAAGTAGGGCAGTGGCGTCACTTAACCGAACAAGAAATGGCTGAGATCAATAACTCAATTGCAGATTCAGGTAAAACGGAAGAGCGTTCAATTGATGAAAACAAACAGCCAACGCAAGCTCGTGCGAAGCAAAAGCCACGCAATGAAGAAGAAAAAAAGCGCGACTTTTCTAAATACGTGAAAAAAGCACGCAATGATGCCAAGCAAGGCCAATCAAGATCAAAAGCTGGCAATCCACACTCATCAAAACCAAATCAAACGAAGCGTAGCAGTACTAAACGTACAGGTACATTAAGCCTGAAAAAGTAAGCTTCAGCGCATTAGAGCCCTGACTAGTCTTTACTGGTTCCCTTCAGGGTTCTAAATGATACTGATTTCAACCTTAGCCTTTATTAGGGTAAATAGCATCATCTTCAAGACGGTCTCTTTTCTGTTTAAATTCTTTTTTAGTGAGTTTTTTCGCGATAATATCGATAAGTTGATGTTTTCTTACAAAGAATAGCTCTTTTGTATGGGTATCTTCAAATAGTAATAGCGCTACTTTATTGTTTTTAACACTTGCTTCAATCAATTTGAGTCCATTCACAATCAAGTTAGGTCTAAAATACAGAGCAATTTGACTGTGTTGTGGAAAGTCATAATGAGATTCAACAGTGCGGTTTGAAACAGAATCACACTCGAGCTCTAAATCGGCTGATTGTTGCCCTTCACAAATATCTGCGATTGGCGTGCCGATTTCCCCAAAAATCCATCTTGAGTTAAATATCAATCCATTTTGTCCTTCAATTGCTAAAATAGCATCAGATAAAGTTTCAACGGCAACGTGAAAAGCCACATTAGACTCATGCTGATAGTATGCTTTTTCATTGGCACTTAAAGTACCACTGAGTATTGCAATCAATAAGTAAAAACCACTTCTAAACATCTTAATTCTTCAAGTACTAAATCAGCAGAAATAGGTTAGCACACAAGCTGATAAGTTAATCATTAAACAGACACCCACTTTATTTAGAGCCATAACCAGATCATCAAAATGGATAGCCACGTTAAATAAATTTCACGAAAGCTAGTGCGCTTCCCCAAAAATGGACACCCACTTTAAATGGAAATCCACTTTAAAAGTAACTAGACAGCCATCTTAAATAACGTTAACTAGACACCCACCTTAACCCACCTTAAATAACAAAAATTTATGCTAGACACAGGCGAGCTCTCGGCACCCGACTTTACCGAGAATAATAAATAAGTTAATGATTGATAGCTGACCAATGTTTCACGACTAATAAACTGGGTTATCAATGGCTACTTTTCAGAATGTATTTATCTTTATTGCATCCCTATTGTTTGTTGGTTATGGGGTGTTGGGGTTATTAACGAATAAAATTCGTGTAGGTAGCTGAAGCTATATAGGAAGTATCACTACCATCCATAAGCACCAAGAACCAGTGCGTTTTTATTTTTGGTGTTGCTTATTTTTATTTGCTGGCTGTGGCGGATTTTATTACCTTATTGTTTATTAAATTAAAAGGTAATAAAGAAAAGCCCTAACAGTTTGCTGATAGGGCTTTTGGTTGAGAGTCAATCTGTATTAATTAGCGTGACGCTGTTTAGGTACTTTGATCTTAAAAAGCATGGTATAAAGCACAGGCACAACAATTAGTGTCAGCACTGTCGCAAAACCAAGACCAAACATAATGGTTACCGCCATTGACTGGAAGAATACGTCAAATAGCAGTGGGATCATGCCTAAAATGGTGGTAATTGCTGCCATCGCTACAGGGCGAACACGGCTTACACCTGAGTCAAATACTGCTTTGTAAGGGGCTTTGCCGCTATCAAGTTCAAGGTTAATTTGATCAACTAATACAATGCCGTTTTTGATGAGCATACCGCTTAAGCTCAGTAAGCCAAGCAATGCCATGAAGCTAAATGCTGCATTCATTAGTAATAAACCAGCTGATACACCCACAATGGCAAGTGGCACTGTTGCCCAAATCACTAGAGGCTTTTTAACTGAATTGAACAGCAATACAGTTATAGCGAACATGGCTAAGTAACCAAGAGGTAATGAGCCAAAAATCGCTTTTTGCGCATCTGTTGATGACTCATATTCGCCGCCCCATTGCAATTCATAGCCACGAGGTAGTTCAATAGCTTCTATGTCTTTGCGAACACGTGCAAACAGCTTCGCTGGAGTTTCATCGCCAATAACATCGTGGTCGGCCATTACAGTGATGGTACGCTTACGGTCACGTCGCATGATCAAGCTGTCTTCCCACTCAACAACAAAATCATCAACCACTTGTGTCACCGGAACAAACACTCCTAACACTGGGCTGTAAATTTGTAAGTCACGCAAGCTTTCAACGTTTAAACGCTCTTCAGCAGGTGAGCGAGCAATAATTGGCAGCATTTGTGTGCCGTCTTTATAAACACCCACTTGTTTACCCGATAAGCTAGTTAACAGCAGTTGATCAAGGTCAGATTTGGCAATTCCTAAACGACGGGCTTTTTGCTCGTTAAATTGCGGACGAATTAACTTCGAGCGAGCACGCCAATCGTCACGAATATTAAATGCCCCCGCATCTTGATGCAGAATGTCTTTCGCCTCTTTTGCTAATTGGCGAAGTACCACAGGATCAGCACCAGAAAAACGCGCTTCAATTTTTGCATCTGTTGATGGGCCAATTTCCATACGTTTTACTTTGAGCTGAGCATCAAGTACATGCTCGTGTTGGTAATCGCGTACTTTTTTGATCATGGTTGTAACAGCTTCGCGGTCTTTTACTCGAATAATCAATTGCCCATAAGCTGGGTATGATTTTTCAGGTGCGTAAGTCAGCATGAAACGCGGTGCACCTTGACCAACCGTTGTGGTTATTTCTTCAACCAGTGGGTCGGCTTGTAAGAATTTTTCGAGCTTTGCAACACCATCCATAGTGGTATGAATATCAGCGCCTTGCGTATGCCAATAATCAACATAAAACATAGGAGTATTCGATGCTGGGAAGAACGACTGCTTGATAAATTTAAAGCCATGAACTGAGCTAACAAGCATGATCACCATCAGCAGTAGCGTGGTTTTACGGTACCGCATTGCTGTATGCAACACGCCTTTATAAACATTGAAAATAACACCTTGATAAGGGTCTTCATCGTGATGCGGCTGTTTTTCAGTGGCTTGTTTAAACATTAAATCAGCGAAAAAAGGCGTTAAAGTAATAGCTGTGATCCAGCTTAGTAACAAGGAAATAAACAACACCCAGAACAAGCTGCCAGCAAACTCACCACTGGCATCTGAACTCAAGCCAATCGGCGCAAAGGCAGTAATTGCAATAACCGTAGCCCCCAGTAATGGCCACTTGGTTTGATTAACAATGTTAGTCGCCGCTTGCAGTTTTGTTTGTCCGCGCTTGAGGTTAATTAATATACCTTCGGTAACCACAATGGCATTATCTACCAGCATCCCTAAGGCAATGATTAAAGCACCAAGCGAAATCCGCTGTAAATCAATGGCAAATAACTTCATGAAAATGAAGGTACCTAATACGGTCAGTAGCAGTATTACACCAATCAATACGCCACTTTTAAAGCCCATAAATATTAAAAGTACAATAATAACGATGGCAACAGCTTCAAGTAGGCTGATAATAAAGCCACTAACTGACTTCTCAACCTCTTCTGGTTGGTTATAAACGCTGTTAATTTCCATACCATGTGGTCGTTGATACTCTAGTGACGCTAAATGGGCATCAATATTTGCACCTACATCAACAACGTTAACGCCAGTGCTAAACGACACACCTACCAGTAGTGCTTGCTGCTGGTTATAGCGAATAATATTGTTAGGGACTTCTGCGTACTCACGAAAAACGGTGGCAACGTCACCTAAGTAAATAAGCTCATTTTCACCAGGCTTAGAAATCAGTAGGTTTTCGAGCTCTTTTACGTCTTTAAATTCACCGGTTGGGTGTAAGCGAATTGATTCATCGCCAACACGCACTTTACCAGCGTTCGACACGCTATTTTGAGTTTGTAAAAGTTGATAAATACGATTAGGCGAAATACCTAACTGGGCAAGCTTGCGGGTTGAAATCTCAACCATAACTTGTGCTTGTTGCTCACCACCCACTGTTACTTTACTAACGCCATCAACCAAAACAAGTTCACGTTTTAAATAATCAACGTAATCTTTAAGCTCATCGTAAGAATAACCATCGCCAGTGACTGCATACATCACCCCGTATACATCACCAAAGTCATCCATAATCTTGCTTGGATAAACACCTGAGGGCATCGACGATGCCTGATCATTGATTTTACGACGCAGTTCGTCCCATATTTGGCGTAAGTCTTGTTTACGATAAATGCTTTTCATCTCGACGGTAATTTGCGATTTACCCGGTGATGAAATACTGGTTACGTAATCAACATACGGTAGCTGCTGAATTGCATTTTCAATAGGGAAGGTGACTTCTTCTTCAACCTGCTGCGGTGACGCGCCCGGATAAAGGGTGATCACCATGGCTTTTTTTAGGGTGAATTCAGGGTCTTCAAGTTGTCCTAAGCCAAAGTAAGCGACGGTTCCACCAATAAGTAGAAACAGCGCGAACATCCAGCTAATGACTTTTCTTTCAATAGCGAGTGCAGCAAAGCTCATTATAAGCCTCGCTCTTTTTGCCATGGACGCACTTTCATGCCTTCTTCTAAAAAGTGCACACCAGCAGCCACAACGATTTGGCCTTCTTTAATACCTGATAGTACTTCAATGCCATCACGGTGTAATTGGCCAACTTCAACAGCTTGCTTGTGCACTAAACCGGTGTTTTCGTCATAAATCCACACAAAGCTGTTGTCGTTTTCAGACTTGGTAGGCTCTGAGAATACCGCCTCAACAGGCAGCAATGTATAAGGTGATTGTGAACTGGTGATTTTGCTTAAGTCTATATCAACGCGGCCAGTCATACCGGCAAGTAGATTAAAATCTTCTGGCACAGGTAATGAAAACACAACTTTATACGTTAAAGTAATTGGGTCGGCTTGGGTATCAAACTCTTTAATGGTTAATTGATATGACTTGTTTGGATAACCATCAAATACAACATCAGGTTGATAGTGAGCGTCTTTATCGATGCGTGCAATGAGTTTTTCAGGCACTTGAATAACCACATCCATTAGGTCGCGGGTTTCAAGGCGTAGGATGTTTTGTTTTGCTTGAATGTTTTCAAAGTTTTTCACAAATACCTTTGCCACAGTACCCGCGAACGGCGCGCGTAATTCGCTATTATCTAGGTTGGTTTTGGCAATTTTAAGCGCTGACTCAGCAACTTGTTTATTAGCAAGGGCTTGGTCTAACTCAGATTGGCTGGCAATTGAGCGGTTAAATAGCTTTTGCACACGCTCAAGTTGAGACGCTGCAAGTTCATAACGTGCTTTGCGCTCATCATATTGCAGTTGAAAATCCTCAGGATCCAGTTTGGCTAAAAGCTGGTCTTTCTCAACGTGTTGGCCCGCAAGAGCAGGGAACTCAAGTAACTCACCATTTACTCGAAAGGCAAGGTAAGATCCTTGGTTAGCAACCACTTCAGCAGGAAAGCTGCGAATGCTCTGCTCCGAATTATTACCAATATTAAACAGTTTTACAGGGCGAACTACCGGCTCTGCTTCACCTTGTTTTGCTTGCTCTGAACATGCCGCAAGTAACAGAAACATACTGCTCATTAATACGGCGGGCGCCAATCTCATTGTCTTCTCCATAGATAAGAAAGCATAAATTTGCTGCAGGATACGCTGCAAAGATATAAAATAAAAATTATTAAATTTTAGAAACAGCATAAGTTTTATTTATATAGTTTGCCATTAATGAATTTAAATCAATTAATCATTCTAGATGCTATTGTGCAAAGCTCTAGTTTGAGCCAAGCCGCACTTAAATTGCATAAGACTCAACCCGCGCTCACGTTAGCAATTAAAAAGCTAGAATCAGAGCTAGGGTTTGAGCTACTAGACCGAAGTCAATACAGGTTACACCTAACAGAAAAAGGCCGTATTTTTTATCGTGAGGCCCGCTTATTACTTAATGCAAACAGTGAGTTAAGCTCACTTGCTAAAGAACTGGCACTAGGGAATGAAGCCAATTATAAAATTTGCTATGAGCAGCTTTGCCATCAAAACAGTTATAACCAAGTGATCAGCCAAACCTTTAAACGTTTTGCCAGTACAGAGTTTAGTATTTCTTCAGGGAAGCGTTTTGTATCTCTTGAGCAGGTTAATAGTCATCAGGCTGATTTAGGAATTGGCCCGTGGTTTGATTTGTTTCATGCAACAGGGGATCTCGAAAGTTTACCGATTGGTAAATTTGATATCGGTATTGTCAGTGCGCCTGATGTGGTGCCTTGTGAAATCAGTTTTGCAGATATTCAAAATTACCCGTGTTTGGCCATGTTTGAAAGCGACTTGAGTTTTGACAGTGATAGGCTTTCTTATACGCTAGGCTCTGCATTAATGAAAATTGACGATATAACCAGTGTTAAGTCATTTTTACTTTCTGGTGCGGGCTGGGCAATGATCAGTTTGCAACATTGCCAAGCCGAAATCGACGCTGGTTTATTGCAGCAAATTAAAATTGTCGATCGTGAACACCAGTTTGGCGCAGAAATTCGTGTATTTAGACAGCACTCGGTTCATCATGGCCCTGTTGCAAGAGCCATTTGGCAAGATTTTAGCGAGGTCAGTAAACACTATTTGGAGTCGAGTCGTGCAGCAGGCAACTAAAGAAGATTTAATTTACACCATTATTTGTGCCATTCCTGAGGGGAAAGTTGCCAGTTATGGGCAAGTAGCAAAACTTGCGGGATACCCTAATAACTCAAGGTTAGTGGGACGGTTATTAAAAGTAATGCCTGAAGGCTCAAGCATTCCATGGCATCGGGTGGTTAATAGTCAGGGTAAAATATCGTTTCCTGAAGGCAGCAATAAACACCTCGAGCAACGACAAAAACTACTAAGTGAAGGTGTTACTTTTAATAAAGCTAAAATTAATATGCGCCTGCACCAGTGGGACTAATAAACATACAAGCTAATTGATAGGTAATGACAAACACAGCCAACTAACACGAATACATGCCAAATAGCATGGCTGTAATGGCGGGTTTTAGCGCTGTAAAACACAGTGCCTAAACTGTACGCAATCCCGCCAGCTAGCAGCCACCATAAAGCGCTTAAATCAAGGTTCAAATAAAGTGGGTAAACAAGTGCTAATGCAAACCAGCCCATCAATAAATAGGTAGCGAGAGAGACTTTTTTATTCGTGTTTTTGACCAGTAATTTATACGCAACCCCACTCAGCGCTAAAGACCAAATAAATACCAAAGCGGCAATTGCCCAAGCCCCAGATAACGAAATAACTAAATAAGGCGTGTAGGTACCGGCAATAAGCAAGTAAATCGCACAGTGGTCACATTTTTTATAAATGGCTCGTATGCGCTCTCTGGTACTGGCGTGATATAAGGTCGAGGCTAAAAATAATACCAGTAGACTTGAGCCATACACGATGGCGCTCACCGTAGCTGACACAACTTTAGATTGTGAAATTAAGTCCCACAGTACATATACCGAAAACAGGACTCCCATGCCGTGAGTAAGCACATTAAGTTGTTCTTCTTGGTGTGAATAAGGGAGTTGTTCTGTCATATCTATCTACTAAAAATGAGTGAATAAAACAGTTTCAGTGTACAAGTGTGCGCTGAAGTTGGCAATGCTTATTTTTTCACTAAATGTTGGTCAAAATATTTAAATTCGTTGGTTTTATTAACCAACCCTGAATGCGCTTAAAAAATTAATTTATTTTTAAATCGTTAAAAATCAATAATTTAAAAAATATTTTCAGGGTGGCACAACCTTTGATTAAGTAATTACGACTAATTACTTAAAGAGACAAGGAATACCACTATGAATAACTCACTTAAATTAACTACTGCTGCGTTACTTGTATTAGGGTCAACTCAAGCAAGCGCTACTGACTTTGAATTAGATATCAGCAACACAATTACACAATCTGTTAAAAGCTACGTTCAACAAGCAAGCATTGAGTTGAAAGAAAGCGTAATGAACAGCATTGAGTTTGATGCTCAAAAGTTACTAGATACTTACATGAGTGAAGATGCAATCGCTTCGAAAGAAGACGAAGTAAAAATTGCTCAAGCTCCTAAAGCAACAAACAAGCAGTAAGGAAACAAGACAATGAGTAGTGAAATCAGCTTATTTTTACTTATGGTTGCACCGGTTTTGAGTTTACTCAGTGCGTATGCATCAATCGAATTATTTCGTAACGTTGCGCAATGGTTCAACTTCTAGAGTACAAAGGTAGATATTAAGATTTCATGAAATATTGATCGGCGGATTAAAAACGCACGTAATTAAAGGCATGTGGTTTTAGAATAGTAGACTTTATGAACCGTGCGATTTTTCCTTTACCGGTTTTTATTTTACCAGAAGGGTTCACCAAGCTAAGAATTTTTGAGCAGCGTTACTTAACGATGGTTAAAGAAGCTGTACAAGATAATACAGGTTTTGTGCTGTGCACTTACCAACACGACACAGATCTTAACTTGCCCGAAATAGGTTGTTTAGTGCAAATAACCGACTTCAATCAAGATGATAGTGGCCAATTACTAATTGATGTTTATGCTGAACATGCAGTGTCTATGTATAACGCATATCAGGATAAGCAGCAACTACGCCATGCTGACATCGAACTAATTACATCGCCTTCATGGTATGTAAACACACCAATCAATGACGAAAACACTCTATTGAGCGACACGCTTCGTGCTGTGTTTGCAAATCAGCCTGATTTAGCTGGTCTTTATAAAACCCCACAATTTGATAACCTTGCTTGGGTTGTTGCCCGCTGGCTCGAAATTTTGCCTATTTCATTAGTTAAAAAACAACAACTTGCCTTTAAATCTAATTTTGAAAACTTGCTAAGTTTCCTCCATACTCTAATTAACAACGAATTTACTGATTAATGTGATCTCACATCAACTTTTTGGCGTATAAGTTTTTACGACAATAATTGGATGACACAAAGATGGTAAGTCAACAACTTCAAACCGGTTGTAAACCTAACACAGGTCAATATTCTGCCATGCCAGATACACCAAGCAAAGAGCTTGCTGATGCCTTATTTGCTGTAGCAACGCACCGTGATAAGCGTGCGTTTGCTGTGCTGTTCCAATATTTTTCGCCAAAAATAAAACGTTTTGGGATCAAACAATTTGGCTCTGAAGCGCAAGCGATGGAATTAGTTCAAGAAACCCTTACCTCTGTATGGCGCAAAGCGCATCTTTACCACAAAGAGAAAGGTGCGGCGACAACCTGGGTGTATACCGTGATGCGTAATGCTTCTTTCGATATGCTCAGAAAAATGAAAAGCAGTAAAGAAGAGTGTATTAGCGAAGATATCTGGCCATTGATAGATGAAGCGGAGCCGGGCCAACACGAATTTAGTGACCATTTAGAAGATAAACAGATTAAACAATACCTTGATAAATTACCCCTTGCGCAACGAGAGGTTGTGCGCGGTGTATATTTCCAAGATATGTCGCAAGAACAGCTTGCTGAACATTTAAATATTCCCGTAGGCACAGTGAAATCTCGTCTTCGCTTAGCCTTGCAGAAGTTACGCAATGAAATGGGAGATCACCATGATTAAGCACCATCCTAGCAACGAATTACTTGCCAAGTTCAGTGAAGGTAATTTACCTGCCACTTTGAGTGTTGCAGTCGCTATTCATGTTGAAATGTGTCCTGTGTGTCAAAAAGAGCTCGCTGCGCTTGAAGCGAAAAATGCAGACAATGTATTTACTGAATCAGCTACCGACTTGGATAATATGTTCGATCAAACACTTTTTGATGCCATCACCGCTGATGAAACGATTGATGAAGTGTACGAGCAAGAGCAGGTATCGGTTAATGTTAAAGACAAAACCTACACCTTACCCAGAGCGCTCACGCGTATTGGCCACAGCAAGTTTATGCAAATTGGTAAGCTTGCCCGCTCTCGTATTGATTTAGAGGATGGTCCATTACGAGCAAGCTTGCTTCATATTGATGCGGGTGGTGAAATTCCAGATCACACACATACAGGTTTTGAGCTCACTTTATTATTAGATGGGGAGTTTAGTGATGAAGACGGACACTATGTACCAGGTGACTTTATGATGTTAGATGGTCGTCACAATCACACACCAAAAACGATTGAAGGGTGCTTGTGCTTTACAGTTGTAAGTAGTGCCCTACACTTCAATAAAGGTATTAGTAAATTACTGAACCCAATTGGTAATCTTATCTATTAGTAGAGTTTATATGCAGCAATCGACAATTAAAATTGGTTTAAGCGCCTGCTTAGCAGGCGACAAGGTTCGCTTTGACAGCGGGCACAAAAAATCTAATTTTTGCATGGATGAGTTGGCTAACCATGTTGAATATAAAAAGTTTTGTCCTGAAGTAGCGGTAGGGTTGCCAATCCCTCGGCCAACGATCCGCCAAGTGCGTGTTGGCGATACTATTAAAGTGTGCCGCCCAGATGGCACTGGCGATGTTGGTCCTAAGTTAACAGAATACGGTAAACGCGTTGCCACAGAACAAACGGCAGAATTAAGTGGCTTTGTATTTTGCGCGAAAAGTCCTAGTTGCGGTATGGAACGAATTAAAATCTACAATGAAGCGGGTACAGGTAACACCTCGGAAGGCGTTGGCTTTTTTGCAGAGCAAATAATGGCACATAACCCATTGTTACCATGCGAAGAAAACGGTCGTTTAAATGATATTCACCTTCGCGAAAACTTTGTAATGCGTGTTTATACCTACAAGCACTGGCAAACATTAAGCGAACAACCACTCACAGTACATCGATTGACTCAGTTTCATGCCCAATATAAGTACTTATTGATGGCTCATAACTACGAAGCTTACCGTAGTCTAGGAAATCTACTTGGCACTTTTGATGGCGAAGATATCCAAACTTTGGCTGATGAATATATTTTAGGGTTAATGACAGCCCTTAAAAAACCGGCTTCACGTAAAAATAACGCAAATACCTTAATGCATTTGCAAGGTTATTTTAAAAAATCGCTTTCTAAGATTGAAAAGCAAGAACTACGTGATGCCATCGATGAATATCGCCAAGGCTTGGTGCCACTATACGTACCACTTACGCTAATTAAGCATCATTTAAAAGTGCATCCAAACGAGTATCTTGCTAAGCAAGTGTATCTTGACCCCTATCCGAACGAATTAAAACTACGCTACGGAATTTAATGAATACATTATTTTGGTTTAGGCGCGATCTGCGCCTTTTTAATAACGACGCCTTGTATCATGCAATCGAAAATGGTTGCAGAAATGCGGTATTTTTTATTACTGAAAAGCAATGGCAAAAGCATGATGTAGCAGCTATTCAGCTAGATTTATTAAAGCGTAGGCTTAGCTTCTTGGGGGAGCTTTTAGCTAGCAAAGGTATTGAATTACATATTATTGATGCAGCTGATTACGCAGGCTGTGTTGAAAAATTAGCGTCATTTTGCGAGCAGCATCAAGTAAAAAATGTATACGCTAACAACGAATATGAGCTTAACGAGGTAAACCGAGATAAAGCCTTTTTACAGCACGCTTACAGCAATGGGATTGCTTTTTACGCATACGACGGCGATGTGATTGCGCCGCCGGGAAGCATTAAAAATCAAAGCGGTGAGATGTTCAAAGTATTTACGCCATTTAAAAATGCATGGTTAAAAGTTTATCAAGACACCCACTTTTATTTTGCTGAACCACCGCAGATGTTTGAGCCCACTGAGTGGCAGCCAAATGAGTTATTGGCCCCAGACGGCAGCTCAGAAAAATGGCCTGTTGATGATGAAACGCTCAGCCACGTTTGCGCGCGCTTTATAGAAGAAAAACTCGCAACATATCAAGACCAACGAGATATCCCAAGCATTAAAGGCACCTCTGGTTTAAGTCCATATTTAGCCCTTGGTATTGTCAGCGTTCATCAATTATTGGCACTGATCCAGCAGCGCCATCCTGATGTACTACGCAGCAGTAAGAGCAATTTATTTTGTTGGGTTAACGAATTGATTTGGCGTGAGTTTTATCGCCATCTTATCGCGATTTATCCAAACCTAAATAAGTACGAAAATTTTAATGATAAATACAACGCTGTGAAATGGCGTGATGATGACAGCGACTTTAAAGCATGGTGCGAAGGTAAAACAGGCTACCCGTTAGTTGATGCTGCAATGAGGCAGCTTCTGCAAACTGGCTGGATGCATAACCGATTACGCATGGTGGTTGCGAGCTTTTTAACCAAGCATTTATTAATTGATTGGCGTAAAGGCGAGCGTTTTTTTATGCAGCACCTAATAGACGGCGACCTTGCATCTAATAACGGTGGCTGGCAATGGGCTGCTAGTACAGGGTGTGATGCTCAGCCATATTTCCGAATTTTTAACCCTATCAGCCAAAGCGAGCGGTTTGATCCAGATGGTGAATTTATCCGTAAATATTTACCAGAGCTGGAAAAAATACCTGCTAAGCAAATCCATTTTCCGCATGATTATCTAGCGAAACAGGGTAAGTCGAGCAGTTATTGGCCAGCAATTGTTGATCATAAAGCCGCACGAGAGCGAGCGCTTAACGCATTTAAGGTGTGACATGGAAAAGGCGATCCTTGATAGGTTTATTGATGTTTATCAAACACTCAATAAAGACAATTTACAGTTACTGAATGAAATCTATCATACAGATATTCATTTCGCAGATCCCTTGCATGCGGTAAATGGTCTTGGGGAACTGCGTGAATACTTCAAAAACCTTTACGCCAATGTACTTTCTTGCAAATTTGTTATTGAAGACAGCTATGTTACTGAAAATACCGAGGGCAAAGACGACATCGCGTTTATCTATTGGACTATGCAATATCGACATCCAAAGCTTAACAAAGGCCAAGCAATCTCGGTTGCAGGCCATAGTCGTTTAAAGTTTGCTGGCGATAAAATAATTAATCATCGCGACTATTTTGACGTAGGCGCTATGCTTTACAGGCATATTCCCGTGCTTGGCTCGGCTGTGAAATACATCGATAAAAGAGCGAGTGCATAATGACGACATTAATTACAGGTGCAACTTCAGGTATTGGCGAGTCATTAGCAACGCTTTATGCAGACAATAATGAACAGGTCATTGCATGCGGTAGAAATTCAGAAAAGCTTGCTAAATTGAGCCAACATCAAAATATTGAGTCTTGCCAGTTTGATGCAACAGACCTTCAAGATATTCGTTCGAGCACAGTGGCTTATACGCAATTTGACCGGGTTATTTTAAATGCTGGCAATTGTGAGTACATTGATGATGCTCGCAATTTTGACAGTAGCTTGTTTGAACGGGTAGTCACGACCAATCTGCTCAGTATGGGCTATTGTCTTGAGGCGCTATTACCAAAAATAAAGCCCGGTGGTCAGCTGGTGCTCGTAAGCTCTAGTGTGACTTATTTACCCTTACCGCGCAGCCAAGCATATGGTGCGTCTAAAGCCGGTGTAAGTTATTTAGCTAATAGCTTAGCGGTTGATTTAAAAGATATCGATGTCACTTTAGTTCACCCTGGTTTTGTTAAAACGCCGCTGACTGATAAAAACGACTTTCCTATGCCTATGGCGGTGAGTGCAGAAAAAGCGGCAAATTATATTTATAAAGGGGTCGCGAAAAGGCGCAAAGAAGTGCACTTTCCGCACCGTTTTACCTTCATTTTAAAATTTTTAAGAATGCTTCCTACGCCACTTTGGCTGAAGCTTGCAAAAGGATTATCACGTTGAAAAAAGTGGCTGTTATTGGATCTGGCATTGCGGGTTTAAGCTGTGCACACCTATTGCATAAACACTACGATGTAACCGTATTTGAAAAAAACGACTACATAGGTGGCCATACTGCAACCATAGACGTAAAAGTTGATGGCGTTGAGTACGCTGTTGATACAGGCTTTATTGTCTTTAACGACCGAACTTACCCATATTTTGAAAAGCTACTAAAGCGCTTGGGCGTTGACCGTCAGAAGACCCAAATGAGCTTTAGTGTGCATAATGAGCAAACGGGCTTTGAATACAACGGCCACACTTTTTGGAGCTTGTTCGCACAAAAGCGCAATATCTTTCGTCCTAAATTTTGGAAACTTTTAAAAGACATTGTGCGTTTTAATGATGTGTGTAAATCATTGCATGCTGAAAAAAATTACAAAGAAAATCAAACTCTAGGCGAGTTTTTAGACGAGCATGACTTTAACGAGTTTTTCCGTTTTCATTATATCTTGCCGATGGGCGCTGCTATTTGGTCAACAAGCATTAAAGAGATGGCGCAAGTTGGCGTAGAGTTTTTTGTTAAGTTCTTTTATAACCATGGTTTGTTGGACATCACTAATCGTCCGCAGTGGTATGTTATTCCGGGTGGCTCTCGCGAATACATTAAACCTATGATCCAAGGTTTTGCTGATAAAATTCGTTTAAATAGTAATATCAGCTCGGTATCTCGAAAAGATGACAATGTGCATGTTCATTTTGATGATGGCCACAGTGAATCATTCGATAAAGTTGTGTTTGCTTGCCACTCAGATCAAGCTTTAAAGCTGTTATTAGACCCAAGCGAAGACGAAAAAAGTGTTCTCTCAGCGATACCTTATACGGCTAATTCAGTGGTACTACACACTGATACTACACTGCTACCAAAACGCAAAGCAGCATGGGCGAGTTGGAATTATCTGTTAAATAACAACACAGACAAAGCTGCTGTTGTGACTTATCAGATGAATATTTTGCAAGGCATTAAGAGCAACACGCAATTTTGTGTCACGCTTAACCACCTTGATGGCATTGATAAAGATAAAATTTTACGCGAGTTTACCTATCATCACCCGGTATTTAATAAGCAGTCGATTGCCGCTCAGCAGCAAAAGTCTCTTATTGACGGTAAAAATAACAGCTATTTTTGCGGAGCGTACTGGTACAACGGCTTCCACGAAGATGGTGTAAGAAGCGCTGTAAATGTGGCAAAGCAACTCGGAGTCGAGTTTGAATAGCGCCATATATGTAGGTGATGTTCGCCATAGGCGCTTTGCCGTAAAAGAGCATCACTTTAAATACCCGCTTTATATGATGTGGGTCGATTTAGCTAAGCCTGATGAGCTTAATGGAGTTCATCCTTGGCTTGGCTTAAGTGGTTTCAAGGCGCTTAAATTTAATCAGAGCGACTATTTTAATTATCAAACCGATATGCAGTTGCCACTCAAGCAGCGTGCACTTAACAAAATTAAAGAGCTTGGCATTGACGATGAATTTACCCATGTTTTTATGCTCGGACAGGTGCGCTGTTTAGGAATTTATTTTAGCCCGGTTAACTTTTTCTTCTTCCAAACTAGTCATGGCGAGTTCACTCACATGCTTGCTGAAGTCAGCAATACGCCTTGGAATGAGCGTCATTATTATGTCGTACCCCTTGAAAAAAAAGTGAACTTTAAAAAGGTTTTCTCCGTATCACCTTTCATGAACTTAGATATGAACTATCATTGGCATATTAGAATGAATTCTGATAACACCATGATTCATATTGAAAATAAAAAAGACGACACTCTTTTGTTTGATGCAACCCTGCGTTTGCAAAAGCAGCCTCTCACGAAAGAGCAGGTTAGTGCCGTGCTTAAACAGTTTCCGGCTATGACGTTAAGTATTTTTAAAGGTATTTACCTTCATGCTTTGAAGTTGTTTTGCAAACGTGTGCCATTTATTGGCCACTCGGGCAAATAAGAGAATTCAACTAGGTGATGTGATGGAAAAAGTATCAAATTTAACACAAGCCCAAACGACCGGCTGGATGACAAAGCTTTATAAAAAACTGGTAATAGGTGCATTCAACAGTATCAACATCGGTTGCATTACTCTTAAAGAGGGTAACCAAACAGAGCAATTCGGTGACATTACAAGTGATTTACACGCAACGGTCACGGTAAATGATGCTGCTATGTATAAGTCATTTGCGTTATCTGGTAGTGTGGGTGCCGGAGAGGCTTATATTCTCGGCTATTGGGATTGTGACAACCTCACTAAACTTATTGAAATATTTGCCCTTAATCAAGATCAGCTAGATGCATTCGAGAAAAAATTCGCCTTCTTAAGTGGCATTGCGCACCGAGTTAATCACATTAAAAATAAAAACTCAGCAAGCGGTTCAAAAAAGAACATCGCGGCGCACTATGATTTAGGCAACGATTTATACAGTGCATTTTTAAGTGACGAAATGTTGTATTCATGTGCTGTTTACCCGTCAAAACAAGCTAGCCTTGAGCAAGCCCAAGCGCACAAACTCGCATTGATTTGTGAGCAGGTTGATTTACAACCCGGTGATTCGGTGATTGAGATTGGCACAGGGTGGGGCGCATTTGCGATTTATGCAGCAACACATTTTGATTGCCATGTAACAACGACCACCATTTCTGATGAGCAACATGCCTATGTTGAACAAAAGGTTAAAGAGCTTAACCTTGAGCATAAAATTACTTTATTAAAGCAGGATTACCGCCTCCTAGAGGGCAAGTACGATAAGCTTGTATCAATTGAAATGATTGAAGCTGTTGGGCATGAGTATTTGCCAGGCTTTTTTGCCAAATGTCAGTCTTTATTAAAAGACAGTGGTGCAATGCTTATTCAAGCAATCACCATAGCTGATCAGCGTTACAGTCATTACCTCAAAAATTCCGATTTTATTCAGCAGTACATCTTCCCAGGTGGCTGTTTACCTTGTTTAGACGAAATGAACAAGCAAATAAAGCAGCAAACAGACATGGTTGTGCACAGTGTAAAAGATATTGGTGTTCACTATGCAAGAACTTTGGCTGATTGGCGTGAGCGTTTTGTGGCTAGCTGGCCTGAAATAAACAAAGTGAAATTTGACCAGCGATTCTATCGCTTATGGTTATTTTATTTAGCTTACTGTGAAGGTGCGTTTAGAACCCGTGCTATAAGTACAGTGCACTTAGTTGCCCGTAAACCTCGTTTTGGTCATTCTGGCGATGATATCGCGCTCGATTATTAACTTTGTTTTGTTTCAAGGAGTCTGGTTTATGGCCTTACTCCTTGAACATAATTCTCTGATACCCGCTTTAGCTGTTGTCGCTTTGATGATTTATCTATCAAAGCAACGCCAGCAAGATAGTTGGCTACTCTTATGTGGTTTGCCTCTCGCACTGGGCTATGAATGGCTTGCCAGCAGCTTAAATTTACTTGCTTTTAAAGTAAGCCCTTTTCCTCTATGGCTTGCTGTACTTTGGGCTGCACTACTTTTAACCATTAATACTTCGATGCATTTTCTACAAAAGCTGCCTTGGTATATTGCTTGGGGTGTTTGCGCGCTATTTGCTCCTGCTAGTTACTATGCTGGAATGCGCTTTGAAGTGCTTAATACTGAGCTCGTTCTTTGGCAGTTTTGGCTCGTTTATGGTTTGGGTTGGGCAAGTATGTTTATGGCTATTATCGCTTTTAATAAGCGATTTTTAGCGGCTAAATGATCAGTTTTAGGTGGTTTTTCGTAGTGTTTTACAACACAACTTTAAGGATTATTCGATGAAACAGTCACTTAATTTTAGTTTATTTGCTGCGTTATTGTTCTCTGCGGGCGTATATGCAAATGGCTTTAAAACGGTGGGCCAAGCGAAAATGGAGTATCTGTTTTGGGATGTTTATAACGCTAAATTAGAGACCCCATCGGGTTCGTATCAGTTTGGCCAACACCCCAGCAAACTTACACTGACTTATTTGCGGGATTTCGATGCGAAAGACATCGTCAAAGCAACCAACGAGCAATGGCAACATTTAAAGCTCAATGACATGGTAGGTGCTTACGATAAACAATTATTAGCCCTTTGGCCTGATATCAAAAAAAACGATTCTTTGTCGTTTCTAACAAACGAGCAAGGAGTCGGTACTTTTTACTTTAATGATAAAGAGCTAGGTCAGATCGATGATAATAAATTCGCTGATAACTTCTTAGCAATTTGGTTAAGCGCCGACACGTCTGAACCATCACTTCGTAAACAGCTTATTGGAGGGAAACATGATTAAGCTCAAAGCACTCTTTATTTTTGCTATGGTACTGTTAATTACCAGCTGCTCTGCGCCTGATGTTGATTATTATCAAGGAACAGAGCCTAAGTTTGACTTTAAGCAGTTTTTTAGTGGAGAGCTCAAAGCCTACGGCGTTGTGCAAGACCACAAGGGCGAGTTAACACGTAAGCTGGTAGTTGACATGCAAGCATCTTGGAACGGCAATCAGGGAGTGATTGACGAGCAATTTGTTTATGATGATGGCGAAACGCAAACCCGTGTTTGGTACATTACCATTAATGATGATGGCAGTACCACAGGGACAGCATTAGATGTGATTGGCGAAGCAAAGGGTGAGAGCAATGGAAGCGTGTTCCATTGGACATATTCTGTCGAGCTTCCATATGATGGTAGTACTTTAGTGGTAAATTTCGATGATTGGATGTACTTGGTAACAGAATCACGCTTGATAAACCGTACCGCTATTGATAAGTTTGGCTTTGAGGTCGGGGAAGTTACCTTGGTTATCGAGAAAATTGAATGATGGTTTGGCTATCATAAAATTTTGTGATGGAAGTTAAATTAAGTCTTTATTAATACTGATGTCACTAACCTTGTGATTGATAGTTAAATAGTAGTCATTTTTGAATAAATTACGTAAAAATAGCAATTTGCTGTTGCTAACTTCTCAAAAATGCATAAAGATAGGTTTTGCGAAGGCAAAATAATAACGAATAGGAATCTAACAATGAATAAAGCTCAATTAGTTGAAAAAATTGCTACTGATGCAGAAATCTCAAAAGCTGCAGCAACTCGTGCACTAGATGCATTCACTGGCGCAGTTACTAGCTCTCTTAAAGAAGGTAACTCAGTAGCATTAGTTGGTTTCGGTACTTTCTCAGTAAAAGAGCGCGCAGCGCGTACTGGCCGTAACCCACAAACTGGTGCAGAAATCCAAATCGCAGCAGCAACTATCCCAAGCTTTAAAGCGGGTAAAGGTCTTAAAGACCAAGTTAATCCTTAATAGGGTAACTTACTAATTATTGAAAAAAGGGCTTATAGCCCTTTTTTTGTATCTTGCGTTTTGTCGCGCTAGCGAAAAAGGCTTATGCCTTTAACGCTTTATCACCACGACCAATACCAACCGCACCTGAACGTACAACTTCAATAATGTCTGATTCGTGACGCAGGGTATCAAGGAAAGATTCAACCTTTTCTGTGCTCGCTACAAGTTGCAGTGTGTAACTGTGGCGACCCATATCTAAAATAGCACCTTGGAACACATCAGCAACACGCGTTACTGCTGCTCGAGTGGTTTCATCTTGGGCAAAAACTTTCACCAATAATAGCTCACGCTCGATATGCGCCATTTCGGTTAAGTCAATAATCTTTAGAACATCTACTAACTTATTCACTTGTTTGGTGATTTGCTCAACGATGCGATCATCACCCATGGTTGTAATGGTAATACGCGAAAGAGAATGATCGTCAGTCGTGCCCACAGTCAGGCTATCGATGTTGTAAGCGCGCTGTGAAAATAAGCCTACAATGCGCGATAACGAGCCTGGTTCGTTTTCTAATAAGATTGATAAAATACGGCGCATTATGCTTTTACTCCTTTACGTAACCACATATCATCGACTGCCCCTAGCTTGATTTGCATAGGGTAAACATGTTCTTTTTCATCTACACAGATGTCTAAAAATACCAGTCTGTCATTTATAGACATGGCTTTTTCAATAGCAGGCTGTAGTTCATCAATATGATCAACACGAATACCTACATGGCCATAGCTTTCAACTAATTTTACGAAATCAGGAAGTGATTCCATGTAAGATGATGAGTGACGACCAGAATACATCATATCTTGCCATTGACGCACCATGCCCAGTGAGCGGTTATTCAACGACACAACTTTCACAGCCAAATTGTATTGTAAGCAAGTTGATAGCTCCTGAATGTTCATTTGGATTGAACCATCACCCGTCACACAAATAGACTCTTTATCAGGGAAGGCAAGCTTAACGCCCATTGCTGCAGGTAAACCAAAGCCCATGGTGCCTAAGCCACCAGAGTTGATCCATTGGCGAGGGTGTTTAAACGGATAATACTGAGCTGCAAACATTTGATGCTGACCTACATCAGAGCTAATGTAAGCATCCCCATTGGTTGCTTTGTAAATTGCCTCGATTACGGCTTGTGGTTTGATTTTATCGCCGTCCGTGCTGTAGCTTAGGCATTTTTGTTCACGCCAGCTAATGATTTGACGCCACCAATCTTCTTGTGCAGAACGATCAATAGAAATAGGGCTTTTATCAATCGCGGTTTGTAATTGTTCTAGTACTGTTTCTAAGCAGCCAACAACCGGGATGTGCGCTTTAATGGTTTTAGAAATCGAGGTTGGGTCAACATCAACATGAACAATCGTGGCATTAGGGCAGAACTTTTTAACGTTATTCGTTACCCGATCATCGAATCGAGCACCTAAAGCTAAAATAACATCAGCATTTGCCATGGCTTTATTTGCCTCAAGGCTACCATGCATACCTAACATGCCAATAAAGTTAGGGTGAGTACCGCTGATACCACCTAGACCCATTAAGGTGTTAGTGATAGGCGCGTTTAATGATTCAACCAAGTGAGTCAGTTGCTCAGAGGTATTTGATAGAATAATGCCGCCACCAGAGTAAATAACCAGCTTTTTAGCTTCTAAAATAGCGCTAACTGCTTTACGAATTTGTTTTGAGTGGCCTTTAGTGTTCGGGTTATAAGTTCGAAGCTCAGTTGTTTTTGGAAATTCGAATGGGAACTTTAACTCAGGGTTAAGCATATCTTTAGGTAATTCAACCACAACCGGACCAGGGCGGCCTGTGCTGGCTAAGTAGAATGCTTTAGCTAAGATTGTTGGAATATCTTTTGCGCTTCGACAGTTATAGCTGTGCTTTACGATAGGGCGAGAACAACCAACAATATCAGTTTCTTGGAATGCATCATCACCAATTAACCCAGTAGGAACTTGGCCAGATAACACCACCATCGGAATAGAATCCATGTATGCTGTCGCGATACCTGTGACACAGTTTGTAGCGCCAGGGCCTGAAGTTGCTAGCACCACACCGACTTCACCGGTAGCACGGGCATAACCATCAGCCATATGAGTTGCGGCTTGTTCGTGACGTACTAAGATATGTTCAATATCTTCTTGTTGAAATAACGCGTCATATAAATCAAGAACAGACCCACCTGGGTAGCCAAAAATATACTTAACATTCAACTCTTTAAGTGCCCGAACAACTAGTTCGGATCCATTATATTCAGTTGTACTCATCCTCATTCCTCTGTATGTGCAAGCATAAATGCATAAAAAAACCCCCGCATATGGCGGGGGTTTTTTAAAAAGCGTGCTTTCACCTTTTAATAGCCTCCCGCTGGGCTTGTAACTAAGACCAGTACGAGAACGTTGACGACTAAAAGGTGACGGCGAATATTCATTATTTTTTAAATTTCTTCTAAAAATGCACAGCAGACTAGATGACCGCTGTTTAAAAAATGTTAAGAGTATTTTTAAGCGTTTTGGAAACTGATGTCAACCGCAAAAGTAGCTTTTTGCATTAATTTTTCTATATTTTGATTTTTTGATATTTTTGTTGCATCTGCATGTTTATTTGTCATCGCTTTTGGGTGTAACTATGCATTGAATTGTTCGTGTGGAAAATGGCTAATCAAACCAATAGATAATACATTTACGTTACTGCCTTGCATAACTTAGCTACTATCAGAATCGGTTTCTTTTTTATAATTAGACACCCACTTTAACACCTCACTACCATAAGGTTTGGATATTTTTAAATAGACACCCAACTTATTTTTAATCTGTTTAATGAGACACCCAGCTTATTTTTAAAAAGATGTAGCTTAAGAAAGATTTGAATTATTGAGAACAAGCTGAATTGCTAGAAAGAATAGTCATTTTTCATTGTTATTTATTAAATTTCAGCCTTATGTGCTGAGTTAATTTTTAGTTTTACATACTGGCCAGCGCTAGTCGCAAAAGTCGTTATGCTCCTAGAATTAAAAGGATTGGGTTTGTAAGGTTGATTTCTAGTGTAGAATGCGTAACTAAGTAAATAAGGCTAAGCTATTAGCTATAGAACTTCTTCGTTTTCGTTTCATATGATTTGTATAAGCTGTGATAGCTTGTTCTTTACCCGCCGTATTCTTAAATGAGCGTGAAAAAGAGGTGGTGAGTGTAAGCCAGTTATCAATACAAATATTTAATCGTTCAAGAATTGGTAACGCATCTTCGGGGATTCTCCCTGGCTTATCTTCTCGTATTGAGCGGCCAGTCCAATCAACGAGTTGCAGGTATGTTTTGAGCTCATACGGCAGACCTTTAGGCATATGCTTATGTGGTTTACCTGCAAAGCGCATAAGTGATTTTGGTTGCTTATTGTTTTGAGCTGACTCAATGCGTGTTTTTATACTGGTGTAGTCAGATTGCTCAGGTAAATCAGCCGCTTTCGCTCTTACAGGGTTTAGGTCAACATACGCAAGACAAGCTGCAAGAGCTGCTTCATCAAGTAATGCTTGTGACTTGAACCGACCTTCCCAAAAGCGACCTTTACAGTCATCTTCTTGATTTGCTTGTCGTGCAATACTCTCATTAAGAACGCGCATAAACCAACTGATGCTACTGAGCCTCTCTCGATATAAATTTACTCTGGTATTAACCGCAGAAAGCTCTGCTTTTGTTAGCAATTCGCCATTTAAGAATTGTTGGCAAAGGAATGTACTTTTAAATAACTTGTGCCATCTAATCAGAATCGCTTTATTATTCAAACGCTTTGCTTTTGCTATATCAATATGAAGTACTAGATGAGTATGGTTACTCATAACTGCGTAAGCACAAACATCAATACAAAATATACGACCAAGTTGAAGTAATTTCTTTTCAACCCAATCGCGTCTGTGTTCATATGAACGACCAGTTAGTGGGTCTTGCCCGCATAAATAAGCGCGACGAACGCAGCGTGAAATGCAGTGATAATAAGGCGTGTTTGAAACGCTAATTAAGTTTCTACGAGGGGTTGCCATGCTCTTCTCCTCCATGAGTTGAACAGTGTAAGTTTAGTCATAATTTTGAGAAGTGAGAAATATTAAATTGGATGTCTGGTTAGTATATTGAAAGAATAAATGTGGGTGTCTAGTTTTATGTGTTTAAATCTTGTTAGATAAAGTGGGTGTCTGGTTAAGTGGGGTAATAAAAAAGCCAGTCGTAGACTGGCTTTTACTAGGTGGTTAATGGCTAAGTTTATTAGCCCCAAACAAGTGTTCTATTATAGACGCTCAATTACAGCTTGAGTGAAGTCTGTAGTACCGTGGCTGCCGCCTAGGTCGCGAGTTGTACGGTCGCCTGACTTGATAACATCAGCAACTGCGCTGCGGATGCGCTCTGCAGTGTCGCCCATACCTAAGTGCTCTAACATTTGGATAGATGCTAAGATCACCGACGTTGGGTTTGCAAGGTTTTTACCTGCGATGTCTGGTGCGCTACCGTGTACAGCTTCGAAGATAGCAGCATCTTCACTGATGTTTGCGCCAGGAGCCATACCTAAACCACCAACAAGACCAGCACATAGGTCAGATAGGATGTCACCGAATAAGTTTGTAGTAACGATTACATCAAACTCATCAGGAGTCATAACTAGTTTCATACAAGTTGCATCAACAATCATTTCGGTTGATTCGATTTGTGGGTAACGCTCAGCTACTTCACGTGCCACTTTTAAGAATAAACCAGATGTAGATTTAAGGATGTTAGCTTTGTGTACAGCAGTTACTTTTTTACGGCCTTCACGTACCGCTAGTTCGTATGCAAAAGTAACGATTTTTTCTGCACCTTCACGGGTGATTTTTGACATTGCTTCAGCTTCGTTACCATCTTCAGAAACAACTTGGCCAAGACCTGAGTACATACCTTGCGTGTTTTCACGAATAGTGATGATGTCGATGTCATCGTAACGAGCTTTTGTACCTGCAAATGACTTAACAGGACGAACGTTAGCGTAAAGGCCAAACTTTTTACGTAAAGTTACGTTGATCGAAGTGAAACCTTCACCAACTGGTGTTGTTAATGGACCTTTTAAAGTGATCTTGTTACGCGCGATTGTGTCGATTGTTTCTTGCGGAAGTAACTCACCAGTTTTTTCTAGGGCAGCAAGGCCAGCATCAACGAATTCATAATCAAAATCGCAACCTGCAGCTTTAAGGATCTCAAGTGCTGAATCAATAATGCTAGGACCAATGCCGTCGCCTTTGATCACTGTGATGGTTTGTTTAGCCATTTACTTTTCCTATTTATGAGTAGATAAACACGTAAACTTATCGCGAAATAGCATGCGATTTACTTGTTAGAGGGTTTACGTGGATGTGTTTGAAAATTTAAGCGGCTTTTATAGCAATTTATTCAGCTTTTTGCCAGTTTATCCTGTGAATACTGACTATAAATAGACTAAAGTTCATATTTATTTAACGTTTTCGCACTTTTTAACAACACAATCTAAAAATTGTCTGCAAATTCACAGTTTTTGAGATATGCATAAAAATCTGCTTTTGATTGCCATCCAGCGGCCGATAAACTATCGAAAATAATTTGTTCCTGCCAACTACTAAAAAGTGCTTTTGGCTGAAAAACATAATAAGTAAATAGCTTAATCGCGACCCAATGCTTTTCATTGATATCAAGTGTTTGTTTATCATGTTGCTCACTACCAAGTAAATGTTGTGTCCAACTGTTATCGCCAATCAGTTGATTTAAATACGCCGTTAGTGGTTCTTGGTTTAATTGACTAACCCCAAACAAACAGCCAAGAGGAGGGCTAATCACTTGTTTTTCAGCTTGCTCAAATACCGTTTTACGGGAAATACTGGTTGCTTGATGTTCACAAAGATAAAGAACATAGGCATACAATGGCAAAGCAACCTGCTCAAATTGAATTGAATCGGTGTGTTTAAATAACGCTTGGATAATACGTACCATGTTTTCAAGCCGCTTAGATATATGCTGAAAAAGTGGGTGAGAGGTGGTTGCGACTAAGCGTTGAAACAATACTTTTTGAATAATCGCAGGGGCGTTATCGTATCCGACCATAGATAAACAATGGCGCAAGTCTTTAGCTCTTTGCTGCTCTTTATTATAGGGTTTAGCGGCAACAGTGAGCTGTGTTATTAATTCAGGGTAGGGGCTTAAAAGCTTATTTAAACCTTGATAGCTATATTCTTTTGATACTTTTAATGCACTAATTAACGTTAAATATTGTTGCCTACGTTGCTCATTTATTGGTTGTGGCTCAGCAAAACTTATGTTCTCACTAAACCATACTGTGTAGAGCAAGCGAGTATCTTTACAAGGCCTTTGCTTAGCGCAAGTCGTTAAGCTTGCCTTGATGCGATGCCAACGAATTTTTTCAGGACGACTCACATCGACTAAAATATGACGACCATGTTCATCTGTCGCTAAATAGATAAGTACTTGTTCGGCATATTTTACTTCACTGGCCGGAATGTAAGGGCCAATATGCGCAATCAGAGCTTTTATGGCATTTTGTGCAAATTCGTTCGGTGTACGCAAATATATATCAGCTAAGGCTTTGTACACGCTTATATGTCCACCTGACTCGCGATAAGTCGTATTCATCGCAATAATATTAGCCAAAGCAACTAAGGTTGTTGCACCATCGTAAATCATAATTTTTGGTGCACTGAGTAGTGCTTGTTTATACTTATTTAAACGCGCTAATAAGTGCTGAATAGGTAGCGTATGCGAGCCTGACTCTTTTAGAAGCTTTGCTGCTAATTGATGACGGCATTGCCATAGTTTTTTATCTTGCGGGGTGAGTGCTTTACTTGCTGCTAATTTATTACTTTGCGATTGCACGCACAGGTAATTAGCTAAGCAGCAACTAATAATTTGCTCACTAATAGCTTGGTTGTAATTAAGACTACGGCATAAAATACAGGCTACAACACATTGGTTTACAACTAAATTTGTGGTGTAGCCGTGGTTCGCTACATACAAGCTTAATTGCGCTTGCATCCCTTTTGGGTAGGCTTGGTATAATAGGTAGTACCGCTCAGCAAGGTTACTTAATAAAGGGAAGATTTGAGACCATTTTTGCTTTTGATGGTAAAGTTTAAGTAATTGGTGCGTACTATCAAATAAGCGCGCTAGCTCCCGAGGGGTTACATTTTCCATCATAAGCGTTTAGGTTTCTTGTTGATAGCTTTCATAGGCACTTGGCCCCCATAACACCAACTGACCATTCTTAAAAAGTAGGCCCGTGCACTCGTCTATTGTCGTTATTCCATCGGATTTAACGTGCTGAGTGCGGTAAAAAATTATTTGCCAAACATTGTCTTCGGTGCGTTTTGCATAGGTTAGATCGGGGCTGCCTAAATAATCAAGCACCGCATTTAGATTTTCAGGTTTATCAACAGACAGCTTTGCAATGTATCGCTTATTGAAGGCTTCACGGTCTTGCCAGATCATGGCTTGCGGATCATCTTTATAAAAAGTGATCACGAGGGTTGCTATCAGTGCATAAACACCTAACCCAAGTACCAGATATTGGAAAACCTTTTTAAACATGTGTAACTCTATAAAATTAACGCGAATTTTCAGTATACGCTCAGTTGGCCAACTGTGCTACGAGATTGCGACTAATTGAGCCTTAGCTGCTTTAAACTAAAGCCTAAGTTAATATCAGTACGCAGCATAACGAGGTTTTTTGATATCACAAACATCTCCATTTCTGAGCTTAGCTTGCGTTTAAGAGTAGGGTTTAGCTCATCGTCGTTTATGGCCGCTTCTATCGACTCATAATCATTAATTAATTGCTGTGCCGACTTATTACCGATCCCTTTAACACCAGGAATATCATTGGTTTTATCGCCTGCCAAAGCCCAAAAATCAGCAAGTCGATGCCTGGGTACATTAAAGCGCTGTTTTATATCTTCAACTTCAATGTATTGCTTTTTAAAGTAGTCATAGATAGCTATTTGTTCAGATAAAAACGGTAAAAAGCCTTTATCAGTAGACACGATAGTCGAAGCTACATTATTTGTAGCTGCTTTGTGAGCAAGGGTGGCAATGATATCGTCGGCTTCGTCATTATCAGGTGAAAACACCACAATGCCAGTGTCTTCAATTGCTTGTTTAAAGCGTGATAAGTTTTGCTTGAGGGTGTCAGGCATTGGTGAACGAGTGCTTTTGTAGGCCTCAAAGTAGTGATAACGCCAGCTTCTTTCACCATCAAACACGGCAATCGCGTGAGTTGCATTACATTGCTGGCGTAACTTTTTGCAAGCATGTGCCACTCGGGCACAGCTTGCTTTTATCATATGCTCTTCACTGTGATGACTCTGATTACTATCAACAGCATAGATGCGCCTAATAAGATTTAGCGCATCTATTAAAAGTAATTGGGTTGTCACATAGTCTCCTGTTAAGCTTTGATCTCATAGCAAGGGATATACTTACTGCCAGGCAACTTCATACGACCTTGATCTACAAATGCTGCCAGCAGCTTATCCATATCAGCCATTAACGAAGGCTCACCACTGAGTACAAAGCGGCCATGTTGTTTGATGGCTTGTAGACCTTCGTCTTTAACATTACCTGCAACAATGCCTGAGAATGCTCGGCGTAAGTTAGCTGCGAGTTGCTGAGTTGGTTGATCTAAATGTAAATCTAAGCCCGACATATTAGCATGAGTTGGTGCAAACGGCTGTTGGAAATCATGGTCGATTTTTAGCGTCCAGTTAAAGTAGTAAGCGTCACCTTGACTCTTTCTGTATTCACGCACATCAGCCATTTTCGCTTTGAGTGTTTTACCCACACGTTCAGGGTCATCAATAATTACTTCAAATTTCTCAAGCGCCGCTTTACCGAGTGTTTTCTCAACGAATTTACACAGCTCAATAAAGTAGTTTTCACTTTCTTTAGGTCCAGTTAAGATCACTGGTAAACATTGTTTTTCGTTATCAGGATGCAACAAAATACCTAAAAGGTATAACAACTCTTCTGCAGTGCCTGCACCACCTGGGAAAATGATAATGCCATGTGCGGTACGAATAAATGCCTCTAAGCGCTTTTCGATATCGGGTAAAATCACCAATTCATTTACAATCGGGTTAGGTGGCTCAGCGGCAATAATACTTGGCTCGGTTAAACCTAAGTAACGATTATCTGTAATACGCTGTTTAGCATGGCCGATGGTGGCACCTTTCATTGGGCCTTTCATTGCACCTGGGCCACAACCAGTACAAATGTTTAAGCCACGAAGGCCGAGTTCGTAGCCAACCTGTTTAGTATATTTGTATTCAACTTCGTTAATTGAGTGGCCGCCCCAGCAAACTATCATGCTCGGATCACTATTCACTCTCAGTGCGCCTGCATTTCGCAGCATGTCGAAGACCATATGAGTAATGGTTTTTTGCTCTGTTAAGTCTTTTTCGTATTTTTGACAAATAAACAGAATATCGCGAATAACCGAGAAGATATGTTCATGTATACCAGTGATAATTTCGCCATCAACAAAAGCGGATTCGGGTGGGTTTTCAAGTTCAATTTTAATACCACGCTCGCGGCTTAATAAGCGAATATCAAAGTCTTCGTATTTATTGTAAATTTCAGAGCTTGAATCGGTGTGGCTGCCCACATTGAGAACCGCGAGCACACAGTTCCTAAATAATTTATAGCGCTCGCTGGTGGATGACTGTTCGAGTAGATCAACTTCTAGTTGCGATAGTAAATCCAGTACACCTGTAGGATTCAGTTGTTTTAACATAAGCACTCTCCTGGCTCATCTATGAGCCTTTATCATTGTGTGTCAAAGACCTCACCATTGAGATAAGGGCTTTATTTGCTAATGCAAACTTTATTTCGTCCTTCATTTTTTGCTTTGTACAGAGCATCGTCGGCACGATCAAAAGCAATCAGCGGGGTATCACCTTTTTTAAGTTGGGTAGCACCAAGAGAAATAGTGATTTCTACTTGCTTATCTTTAAATTTAAACGGTATTGCCTGAATATTTTTGCGCAGTTTTTCAAGAGAGCTAACTGCATTTTCAATAGACATGCCTGTCATTAATAACACAAATTCCTCACCACCGTAACGGGCAATAAAGTCTGATTTACGAATTGATTTTTGTAGTGCTTTAGCAATAACTTGCAATGTTTTATCGCCAGCACTGTGGCCATACCTATCATTAATAGATTTAAAGTGATCGACATCAAGCACCACAAATGTCACATCAGACTCTTGGATGTTAAATAAATGAAATTCATGATTAAAACGTTCATCGAAAGCGGCTCTGTTTGGTAGCTTTGTTAAACCATCAAGTAAGCTTTTATAGCGTTGTTCATTTAACCGTTTTTTGTAAGTTGAGAGTTTGCTTTCTAAATGACTTATTCTTTTATTAATGTCGTTAAAGCTATTTAATAAATGCTCTCTTTCACTCTGTTCTAATTTTTCTTTTGCAATTAAATCATCACTTAATGATTTTAACTCTTCTTCGACTAGCTCTTTGAGGGACGATATTGACGTTGCTTGTTGCGTCTGAGTATTAAGGTTTTTAATTTTTGCTTCTATTTGCTTATTTAGCGACTCGTACTCAGCGCTAAGTGACTCAGAATGTTTACTGGTTGAAACAATTGAATGATGTAAATCTTCAATTGTTTGATTTAAAGAGATCAAAAAACTCTGTGCTGATTGACGCTCTTTACTCATATTACGAGTAATAATCGTGATAATTTTTAGAGCAGAATCAAGTAAATCATCAATACAGTCGTTATGTGTAATGTTATTCTTTACTGCTTTGATTTGTTCAGCGCTTTCATCCTCTAAAACGAGATCATTTGCTAGGTTAAGTAGTTCGGCTGCAAGCTCGGGTTTAATTTGTGATTCAGTTTCACTTTTTGTCGAAAGCTTTGCCTGTAAAGCTTGATGATAAATTATTACCAGCTTAGATAATAAAGGGATAAAGTCATGGTTAGATTGGATGTTATTTAACTCATGATCAAGCAAATGGCGTAAAGAACGACGGGCATCATCCGGTAAACCTTTTACTTTTTGTAGCTGCTTTCCTGCATCAGTGACACTGTTGTTAAGTTCGCGTTGTAAAGCAATTTGCTTTGCTTCTTGGTGTTTTAATAGCCCTAGAACATCATCAATAAAAGGTGAAAGAAGGTTAAAGTCAACCCCTTTTTTCAGAGCACTTCTAAACTTAGCGAGGCGATTATCTAACTCAATATCTAAGCCCTTACAACTTAGAGATAACTTTGCAGCAAACTGAGAAAGAACCTCAACTTGGTGTTTGCGTGCATCCTCAACAACCGTCCGGGCATCGATTGCTTGTTTTAACTTTTTATTAAGAAGATCATGCTGTTGCTGCACCGAGTAATACCGCCGTTATTAATCAACTGTCTATAAGCTAAGTTTACAACAAAATAGTACGAAATGTAGGTTCCAAGTCAAAAACTTAGCCATTTTGTCTATCAAACTTGTTGCAATGGCTGTTTATCGGTTTTTAATTCACATTTTTTATCGCAATTGTTAGTCTATTTGGTAATTTTGATAGTAATAAAAAGAGTTGTTATGAAAAAGTTTTTGGCCATGTCTATTTTGGCGGCCTGTTCTAGCAGTGCGTTTGCAGATGTAAACTACTCACTGTCTATCACTCAGCCAGAGCACCATTTAGGTAATGTTAGTGTTGAGTTTCCGCAAACTGCACAAGCACATTTAGATATAAAACTTCCAGCTTGGCGTACTGGCCGTTACGAAATTTTAAATCTTGCCAATGGCGTGCGCTTTTTCGAAGCAAAAGATGATGATGGTAAGGCTTTAAAGTGGGAAAAAATTGACCACAGCACTTGGCGTGTTCACTTAAACGAACCTACTCAAGTCAATGTAGATTACCAAGTTTACGCTAACGAGCTAGGTAAACGTGCTCGTCATATTGATGATAGCCATGCCTTCATTGATGCTTCTGGCTTTTTCATGTTCAGCGAATCATTCCGCCAAGACCCAGTTAAAGTTGAGCTAAATGTACCAAAAGAATGGCGCTCAGTATCGGGTATGGAAAATGCGGGTTCTAAACACAGCTTTAAGGCCGCTGATTACGATATTTTAGTTGATTCACCAATCGAAACGGGTATCAATGAGCTACACAAGTTCACTGTTGATGGCCGTGAATATGAACTCGTTATTTGGGGTGAAGGCAACTACGACGTAGATCAAATGCTAACTGACCTTAAAAAGCTAGTGACAACCGGTAATGTAATTTGGGATAGCTACCCGTATGAGCGTTATGTATTTATGGTACATGCTACGTCAGGTGCAGGCGGTGCAACAGAGCATTTAAACTCAACAATTATCCAGCGCCCACGTGACCGTTTTGGTTCTCGTAAAGATTACCTTGCGTTTATCAGCACCGCAGCTCACGAATTTATTCATACTTGGAACGTAAAAGCATACCGCCCTAAAGGTATCGCGCCGTATGACTACACAAACATTAACTACGCAAAAACATTATGGATTGCAGAGGGCTCAACCAGCTACTTTGAAGATCACTTAATGGTGCGCGCTGGCATTGAAACAACTGATGAGTTCTTCGGCACGTTAACGAAAACCGTTAATCGTCACTTACAAACACCGGGTCGCGAAGTACAAAGCGCAACTGAAACAGGCTTTGATAAGTGGATCAACCAAGGCGGCGACCACGCTCGCAACTACAGCACCAATATCTATTTAGAAGGTGCATTGATTTCAATGGCGCTTGATATTGATTTGCTAGAAAAAAGCGATGGCAAAATCAGTTACCGCGACGTTCACCGCGCGCTTTATAACAAGCATCGTTTACCAGATGGTTTTACGCCAGATGATGTTAAAGCAATTTTAAAAGAGCTTACAGGTCGTGATTACAGCGCTTGGTGGCAAGCAAATGTGGATGAGCCAGCTGCTATCGACTTTGATTCGTTACTTGCAAAAGTAGGCTTAGGTTTAATTCGCCCTGAAGGCGCAAAATCAGTACCTAGTATTGATTCGTTTGCTAAAAACAGCGGTGAGTTATTAACCCTATCGCATGTTCGCCGTGGTGGCGCTGCATGGCAAGCGGGCTTAACAACGGATGATAAAATCGTCGCGTTTAACAAAAAGCATGTGGGTAAAGATTTAACAGCCAGCCTCGAAACGTTCAAAGCAGGCGACACAGTGACTGTTGATTTCATTCGACGCGATGCACTGCAAAGCACAACGCTAACACTTAGCGAAGATTTTGATAAAGAGAAAAAGGTCAAAGCATTAAAAGATGCAACACCAGCTCAAATGGCATTGTTTAAAGCATGGATGGGTGTTGACCACCCAAATCAAGCTAAATAACAGCCAAGCTAAATAAATCGTTAATGATTTTTGATTGGTAAGAGAGGAGCTGCGGCTCCTTTCTTTTTGCTCGGTGTTTGTTGCGCTTTTACAAACTGCTTTGTGTACTTTGTGTTTAGTAGTGCACTATGAAGTTGCTGTTTTTTACGTCGCCAAAACGACTTTTTAACTTTGGTTGATCTATCCCGAATATCGCTTTGTGAATTATCGGGTTGTGACACTGGGTAGGGCAGCAAAGAGTATCCATAAACACCGGTTTCCCACACATGCTGTAAATCGCAGTCAACGGGGCGGCCAAATGTGGCTGTGGCTTTTAACAGCGCTTTTGCACCTTCAAAACTAACAGCAGTTGCACAGCAGCCAGACATAAGCTTTTTATGAATGACTAAGTGTTGCTCATCAGCAAGGGGTTTTGTAAAGTCAATTTCCCGATTTCGGTCTTTATAAGCGGCCAATTTTATTAGCTGCCAAGGCTGTTTTAATGTACTAATGTTTTCAATTGCACTGTGAATAGAGCGGTCGAGAACAAAGTCATCTTCTAAAATAATGGCGTAATCTAATTGCCTATCGACAATGGTTTGCCATGCTTTTCTGTGACTCAGGTAACAGCCAATTTCACCTTTACTCAAGGGCTTATGGTATTTGTTTAGGTTTAAATCAGCACTATAGTGCTTGGTTATCTCTATATCAGACAGCTCTCTACCATCAATTGCATCAAGGCGTTCAAATGCCAAATTTTGTGCATTTAGCTCATGGCTTACACGGTTCAATCGTTCAGTAGAACTTGCTAAGTTGATTACAAAAATAGCGGTCATTATCGTTACCTGATGGTCAGTTTGAATCAGGCTAACAAGCTTTAATGACGCTTGGGTGTCAGAACTATTTCGCTTTTATGTCAGGGCGAGGAGTGTTTAAAATCGCTTGCTTTTCTTGTTCGGATAAAATGATCCAATCAAAAATCTCATCATTACTGCGACCACAGCCAGTGCAATAACCATTTAGGCGATGACATTGACCGATGCAATCTGTTTTGTATTGGCTGGTTGGTATTTTTGAATGTGTCATAGTGATGTGAAGGCTAATCTCTATTAGCCTTCCTAAGTGTATTACTTGCCTTCAATTGGCTTACCAATTTCAAGGGTAGTAGACCAAGGCTGTTTGCGTGATAGGGTTTTACCCGAATGAATTGAGATAACAGGGTTGTTTTCGTCAAGCACAAACGTGGTGCGTAACGATTCAGCTGACTCTTTTTGTGTTTGATGCCAATTATTACCCGCTAAACAAGCTTGGGTAAAATTTACCGCACGGGTGTGATCAGCGACAGCTTGTTGCTGTTGCTCGTAGTTGCCTACACAGCGATAGGTAACATTGTCTTTATCAAGCGCCGTGATTTGACAGTTATCGGCAATAAGGTTGTATTTCGCTGTCCATGTTTCCATGTATTTAGTATTTACACGGCTACGTTTTAAGCCTTCAAAGCGGTTGTCGTAAGCACCTAATAGGGCGTTAATTTTCTCGCAAGGGGTTAAGTTATCAATGGCTGTTTGTTGTTCAGTTGTTAGTCCTGTACAACCTGTTAAAACAAGGCCAGTTAGTAAGGCGGCGAGTGGCTTTTTCATATCAGGCTATCCTTTTAAATAGCAGTTCCTTAAACGTTTCCTAAAGGATACCTAAGCCCTTGTAAAAATGCTAATAAAGATTGGTGATTACAAAGCAAAATGCCCTCGTAAAGGAGGGCATTTTAGTTGCGTATATGGTAAAAGCGCAGGCTTACATTTTAGTTTTACCAGCAATGTTGGTCACTTTTACTGAGCCAGAACCATCACTTAGTAACTCAAAGTTTGCTGCAGTATCAACGCGAATGCTGCCTGAGCCATCTGAAACGACAACATCACCAGAAATATCATTTAAGTCGATGCCACCAGAACCATCGTGTATTTCAATATTGCCCTGTGCGTTGGCAACATCAATATTACCTGAGCCGTCATGAATTTTAATATCACGGCTGATATTACGTGCCTCTATGCTACCCGAACCATCATTGATTTCTAATGTGCCTGTAATGTCATTTGCGGTAATTGAACCTGAACCATCGTTGATCACAGTATCAGCGACTTTGCTAATAATAATTTCGCCAGAGCCATCGTGTACATCAACATTAAATGAACGAGGGATCGCAACAGTTAAATCAATGCGGGTTTGCTTATTGGTGTGGTAATCGCACTGGCCTGCACTAAGTGCTGCGTTATTGCCTTTGGCTTCAAGGTTTAAGCAGTATTCATCATGAGGCTTTTCTTGATAAATCTCGGCTTTAACGGTTACTTCATCACTGTCACTACCGGTTATATGTAAAAAACCAGAGCCGGCTTCTACTTTTAAAGCGCTTAATGAGGCTGCATCTAGCGTTAGGTTTTTCGTTGCTTGTAGTGACATATCACCCCAAGCAAAGGTTTGTGCTGATAATAAGCCTGCGGCAATGAGTGAGAGTGTTTTTACTGTACTTAACATGGTTCTTCCCTTTCAAATGTGTGGTGTTATTAGCTTAGTCGCAGGTGCTGATAAAAAAGGTTTAAAGGGTTTAAAAATTTTTTATAAAAATAATAGGCTGAACTTATGAATTCTAAGGTTAAGGCTAATAATTACAAAGTAATGCGATAAGTGGGATTAATAAATGCACCTGTATTTTCTATGTACGAAATAGAACATTTAATAAGACTAACATTCTGATATACACGATTAAGTAGAGCTTGAATCATCAAGCCCTACTAAAAAGGACAAATTTTTTAGTTTAATAATTTATTTCTATTTGACCAACTGAAACAGTTCCTTGCTGCCAAGTTGTTCTACATGTCAATGAAAGAATAGAATTGTCTTGATAATTATTATCTAAACTTGTTGTGAAATTAACACTTTGTTTAGATGAGTTATTTAGATCAGATATGCTAATCCAATCAAAACCCTGTCCAGTCCCATATTTAAGCCATACTTCACTGTTGCCATCATTTACTTTTTTAATCTGTGAAATTGAGCAACCACCAAAAGAGTTATTTAAACCTTGAGTAGTACCGTGAACTGTTAGTTGGTATTGACCAATGTTATCGTTCAATGGAATTGCACAATTGAAGTAACGTGAAGTTCTTGAAAATGTTGGGTTGAAAATAAAGTATCCGTTAGCGGTTGCGCCAACATTTTCTAAAGAGACTTCTTTTAGTGCTGATAAATCGCCATTTGTAGCAATTAGCTCGTTTAAAGCTGAAGATTTTTTCACAGTATCTTCACTACAATGCGCAGAGCCAGTAAAAGTAATTGTTTGTGAAAATGCTGATGTTGATGCAATCGCTAAAAGGGTAGCAATTGATAATGAAATTTTATTCATGATAAGAATCCTTCTTCTTTGTCCTTTTCAATTGAATTAGACCATAATTAGACTTACTAATCAAATAATGAAATTATATATATTGTTGAATTTATTGCATTTATTTCAGGTTGACATCAATTCACGTTTTTACTGTTGTTGCAATGGATTCTAAAATCACACTATATGTGAGGAGGTGACCTTGCAGGACTTAAAGGCTTTAGTGAACATGACTTTACCCGTGATGTTTTAAAGCACAGGGTAGATAAGAGTGGATTTAAGAAACACTAAAAAAGATGCACCTAAAAAGGTGCATCTAACTGAACTTAATTTACTTATGGCGACCTTGTAAACAGCTCACCACATCAGCCAGCGATAGGCCTTGGCGCTGCAATAACACAGTTAAATGATACAGTAAGTCTGCCGATTCATTGGTTAATTCATCGTTATCATGTTTCATGGCTGCAAGGGCAACTTCAACGCCTTCCTCACCCACTTTTTGGCAACTACGGCTTAAGTCTTTTGCAAACAAAGACGCTGTGTAGCTTTTACTTGGATCATCGTCTTTACGTGAGACAATCACTTGTTCAAGCTCAGCTAAAAACGATAAGCTAGGTTTAGCATCATCGCCGAAGCAGCTTTGTGTACCAAGGTGGCATGTTGGCCCAAGTGGGTTTGCCAGTACTAATAGTGAGTCGTAATCGCAGTCGGTGTGTACAGAGACGACTTCAAGGTAGTTTTCTGATGTTTCGCCTTTGGTCCATAAACGCTCTTTAGAACGCGAGTAAAAGGTTACTTTTTGTTTGTCGAAAGTGGCAGCTAATGCATCTTGATTCATAAAGCCTTGCATTAAAATCACCCCAGTGCGTGCGTCTTGCACAATAGCTGGGATCAATTCGCTTTTGGCAAAATCGACTTGAGAAAAAGTGTCTTTGGTTAATTGCATAGTCTTGCCGCTACATTATTATCAGTTAAAAATTGTTTTAGTTCGCCAATATCAATGACGTTCTTGTGAAATACGCTGGCAGCGAGTGCGCCATCAACTTGACTTTGTTGAAACACATCAACAAAGTCTTGCATCGTACCTGCGCCGCCCGATGCAATCAGAGGAATATCGCACAGTGCACGCATTTTTGATAGCTGAACATTGTCGTAGCCTTTACGCACGCCGTCTTGGTTCATACAATTGAGCACGATTTCACCAGCACCTAGGTCTTGCACGCGTTTAACCCATTCTTCGGTTTTGTAGCGAGTACGGCTTGATGCATTTGGGTCGCCAGTCAGCTGGTAGACTAAATACTCGCCAGTGTTTTCATCATAAAAACTATCAATACCCACAACTACGCATTGTTTACCAAACTCATCGTGTAATTCTTTGATAAGCTCTGGGCGAGCAATTGCAGGGCTATTAATACTGATTTTATCTGCACCACGTTCTAAAACACGTGCTGCATCAGCAACAGATTTAATGCCGCCTGCCACACAAAATGGAATATCAATGTGGCGTGCAATATTCTCAACCCAATTGACATCAAGTAGGCGTTTTTCGACGCTGGCACTGATTTCATAAAACACCAGTTCATCCGCACCGGCATCGCTGTATGCCTTAGCAAGCGTTAAAATATCACCAACCACTTCATGGCCTTTAAATTTAACACCTTTAACGACTTGGCCGTCTTTTACATCTAAACAAGGGATTATGCGTTTTGATAACATGCTAACGCCTCCTCAACATTAAAGGCACCATCGAGCAATGATTTACCTAAGATAACACCGCCAACACCCAGTTTTTTCAGCTTTGCAATATCATCCAGTGAGCTTACACCGCCTGATGCTTGAACTTTAATCTCGCTGTTGTGGTTGGTTAAATCTTCATAAAGTGCAAACGAAGGACCAGTCATGGTGCCGTCTTTACTGATGTCAGTACACAGAAAATCAACCACACCCAGTGCCACGTAAAAATCAACAAGTTCGAACAAACCAAACTCAGATTCACTTAACCAACCATGTGTTGCTGGCGCCCAGCCGTTGTCAGTTTTATTAACATCCAGTGCGATAACAAAGTGAGAGCTGCCAAATTTTTCAATCCACGCCTTTACTTGTTCGCGCTTTTCAACGGCCATTGAGCCGATCACGACTTGGTTAGCACCAGCTTCAAGCCAGTCAGCAACATCTTGCTCAGAGCGAATACCACCGCCCACTTGATAAGGCACATTAAGCGCTTTAGTCGCAGCTTGAATATGCTGCCACTGTTTTTTATTTGGATCGCGCGCGCCTTCTAAATCAACAAGGTGCAGTTTGCCTGCGCCGCTGTTTGCGTACTCTTGTAAGCGTGCGCCAAGTTCGTAAGGGTAAAACTGTGCTGTATCATACTTACCTTGGTATAAGCGCACAATTTGGTTTTGTAATACATCGAGTGCTGGAATAATCACGTTTATTTCTCTTATTTGTTTGCTGCGCTTACAGCTGCCAATCTAAAAAGTTTTGTAAAAGTCGCGTGCCTACTTTGGCGCTTCGCTCTGGGTGGAACTGCATGCCTGCGTAGTTATCTTTAGCAACAATTGCTGAAAAAGCTTGCCCGTATTCACCGCTAACTAGGGTGGCATCGTTCACTGTGTGAGCAAAGCTATGCACAAAGTACACTTGATCTTGTGCCGATAACCCTTTGGTAAGGGCATGCTCTTTTAACACGCTTAGGTCATTCCACCCCATGTGTGGTGAGGTTAATGTGCCCACATCTAAGTGCTTAACAACACCCGGAATTTTGCCAAGGCAATCAACATTGCCTTCTTCTGTGCTGTCGCAAAGTAATTGCATGCCTAAACAAATGCCCATTAGCGGGCGTTGATATTCATCAATTGCTTGCTGCCAACCACCGTCTTTTAAACGCTTCATGGCAACAGAAGCATGACCTACGCCGGGTAAAATCGCACGTTCAAAGCCTTTTAGTTGCTCAGGTGAGGTGATCACCTCTGGCGTCTTCCCTAAGCGCTCAAAGGCAAAACGAACTGAGTTAATGTTGGCACAACCGGTATTAATTATGGCAATCATAAACACCCCTTAGAGCTGGCAGTTTGTTGTGAAGCATCTTTTGCAATCGCAGCGCGAAGTGCTCTTGCAAACGCTTTAAATAAGCCTTCAACTTGGTGATGACAGTTACCGTCGCTAACCGACAGAATTAGGCTCATGGCGGCATTATCACTTAAGCTTTTAAAGAAGTGTTCAACCATTTGCACGTCTAAGTCGCCGACTTTTTCACGGCTAAAATCGGCGTTTAATACAAATGAGGCACGGCCTGATAAGTCAATTTGCGCTTCTGCTTTACATTCATCCATAGGGAGTGCAAAACCATAGCGACCAATTTGCGTTTTTGTACCTAGCGCTTGTTTAAGGGCAAGGCCAAGTGCAATGCCGATATCTTCAACTAGGTGGTGCTCATCAATGTGTAAGTCGCCAGTGGCTTGAATATTAAGTCCGATATTGGCGTGAGTACGAATTTGGTCAAGCATGTGATCGAAAAAGCCAAGGCCAGTGCTAATTTCGCCATTTTTTGTTTGGTCTAAATTAACTTGCACATCAATTTGCGTTTCTTTGGTATTACGAGTGACACGGCCTTCACGGTTTGCGGTTGTCAGCTTAGTGACAATGGCATCCCAGCTGCCGTCATACAAAATGCCTTCGCAGCATAAGTTATTGGCAAGTCCGATGTCAGTTTGGCGGTCGCCAATCACAAATGAACGCGCTAAATCGACTTTACCTGAGCGCATAAGCTCAGTAAGTAAGCCTGTTTTTGGTTTACGGCAGTCACAATTTTGTTCATCAAAGTGAGGGCAGATCAGAACTTCATCAAATTTAATCCCTTGGCTGTTTAAGATATCCATCATCTTGTCTTGAGCAATATCAAAATCAGCGGTCGGGAAGCTATCAGTGCCTAAACCATCTTGGTTTGAAACCATAACAAGGCGGTAACCTGCCGCTTGAAGTTGTAATAGAGCAGGGATCACATTTGGCAAAAACACTAATTTTTCGAGGCTATCAACCTGTTTGTCGGTGATAGGCTCTTCGATAATCGTGCCATCGCGGTCAATAAATAAATATGGGTTGCTCATGATAATTCCTGTTCTACTGTTTTACTGGTCAGTGATAAGCCATCTAACCAAACTTTTACTTGTTCTAGTTCTTGCTCGTTACCGATAGAAATTCGTAACCAATCATCTTCGCCATATAAAGTGAAGGCACGCATTACGAGTCCTTGCTCAAGTGCGATATTAAATGATTGTTTGTCTTTTAATTTTAAAGTGACAAAGTTACCTTCACCGCTCAGTACTTTGATAACGGCAGGTGATTGCTCGAGCCAACTTTTTAGTTTGCTTTTTAAGCTATTTAGAATTGTCACCTGACGGCGCATTGAAGCGATGTTGTCGCTACTTAATGCATCTGAGGCAATGCTCGCCACCACCGTTGATACAGGGTAAGGCGCAATCACTTTACGAATAGGTGCAAGTAGCTCGCTGTTGGCTAGCGTGAAGCCCGTTCTTAAACCTGCAAGTGCAAATGCTTTTGATAAGGTTCTTAGTACCACAAGGTTACTAAACTCGTTGATCAGGCTTGCCGCTGTTTGTTCTGGGCAAAATTCTATATAAGCTTCATCCACCACTACAATCGCTTTACCCGCAAGTTGTTGGGTGATTTTTCTGATTTTGTCTAGGCTTGTCATGCTGCCGGTAGGGTTATTTGGATTACAAATAAACACCAACTTTGAATCAGCAACCGCAGTGACAATCTCATCAACGGTGCCTTTTAATAACAGCTCTTGAGTTAAACCGTTAATTGCAATGTTGTGGGTATCAGCAGTGACTTTGTACATGCCGTAAGTTGGCAAAAAGAGTGCAATGCTATCTTTAGCAGGGCTACAAAAAGTACGTACTAATAGTTCAATACCTTCGTCAGCGCCACGAGTCATCAGTACTTGCTCTGGCTCTAAATTAGCATAGCAAGCGTAACGAGTGATCACTTGCTGAGGCTGCGGATCTGGGTAGCGATTTAAATCAGCTAAATTGATATTTGGCGTACGTGAATACGGGCTTTCATTGGCATTTAACCACGTTGTGCCTGTCAGCTTTTCACTTTTCGCCGAACTGTAGGCTGTAAGCGCTGCAATGTTGTCTGGCAACAGCGTTGTTATTTTTGAATTATCGCTCATTATTCATAGCCTCAAGACGAATTGAAACAGCATTAGCGTGAGCATCAAGCCCCTCTGCTGCAGCTAAAGGTAAAATTGCTTTAGATAATTCACGTAAGCCATTTTTACTTATGGTTTGCACTGTGAAAGTTCTAAAGAAGTCCAGTAAGTTTAAGCTCGAATAGGTCGCACTGTAACCATACGTTGGTAGTACGTGGTTCGTACCCGATGCATAGTCTCCGGCAGACTCCGGAGTGTAATCACCCACAAATACTGAACCGGCATTTTTCACTAAGCTTAAATAAGGCTGCGCATCAGCAAGCTGTAGAATAAGGTGCTCAGGACCATATTGCGCAGACACTGCAAAGGCTTGCTCAACCGAGTCGACTAATATCAAGCTTGAGTTTGCTAGGGCTTGCTCGGCAGTGTCTTTACGACTTAATTTTGCTAGCTGCTCTGTTAATGCTTGCTGTGTTTTTTCAATAATACGCTCGCTGTTACACAGTAAAATAACCTGTGAATCAGCACCGTGCTCCGCTTGCGATAATAAATCTGCCGCAATAAACTCTGGGTTTGCACGCTCATCAGCAATCACTAGCACTTCAGAAGGGCCCGCTGGCATATCAATCGCCATACCTGGAATAGTTTGCGCAACAAGTTGTTTTGCCATGGTGACAAAGCTATTTCCCGGGCCAAAAATCTTGTTCACTTTAGGCACTGATTCTGTACCGTAAGCCATCGCTGCAATCGCTCCGGCGCCGCCACTTTCTACAATGGTTTTAATACCACATAGTTTTGCCGCATATAAAATGGCAGGGTTGATAGTTTCATCGGCTTTCACAGGTGTAGTAAGCACAACGGTTTGTGCACCACTCAACTGTGCAAGCACCCCTTGCATAATTACTGACGATGGCAGTGGCGCACTGCCACCTGGCACGTAAATACCTACCGCTTCAATGGCTTGATATTTAAGTTCACACAATACGCCAGGTTGCGTTGTTAACTTAATATCTTTAGGTAATTGTGCTTGGTGAAAGCGTTTTACATTGGCGTAGGCCGTTTCGATAGCGGCTTTTAACTCGTTTGATAATAACTGCTCAGCTTGGTTTATTTCTTCAACTGGCACTAATAAGCGAGGTGTTTCGCGCTTATCAAACTCTTTTGCCATCTTTAATAACGCTGCGTCACCTTGTGCTTTAACTGCATTTAAGATGTCGATGCAAATTGCTTCAACCTCTTTACTTGCAGTAACAGCAGGGCGGGTAAGTACCGCCTGCTGTGCTTGTTGATTTTCCTCATTCCAGCGAAACATGGATAATTACTCCATCATTTTTTCAATTGGCATAACAAGAATTGAGTTAGCACCTAGTGCTTTTAACTGTTCCATTGTTTCCCAGAAAAGGGTTTCGCTGCTAACCATATGTAGCGCAACATAATCGTCGCTACCAGCAAGCGATAGTAAAGTTGGTTGACCTGTGCCAGGTAGTAAGTCGCATACTTCATCAAGCTTTGCTTTTGGTGCGTGTAGCATGATGTATTTACTTTCTTTTGCTTGGCGTACACCACGTAAACGCGGCATTAGCGTATTGATTAAATCAAGTTTGCTTTGATCAGTTAGATTCTTGTTTTGAATTAAACATGCGTTTGATTCTAAGATGGTATCGCCTTGCATTAAGCCGTTTGCTTCTAACGTTGCACCTGTAGATACTAAGTCACAAATTGCATCAGCTAAACCAGCACGCGGCGCAACTTCAACAGAGCCCGTTAACATAACTGTGCTTGCGTTAATACCTTCGCGTTTTAGGTATTGGCTTAAGATTTCTGGGTAGGTAGTGGCAATGCGTTTACCTTCGAACCAGCTTTTATTTTGTGGACCAAGTTCTTGCGGCCATGCAAGTGCAAGGCGACAGTAACCAAAATCAAGCTTAGAAAGTTTGTTTACTTCGAATTCCACACCTTGGCGTTCGCGTTCGGCTTGTACTTCAACAAGTACGTTTTCACCTACGATACCCAAATCACACACACCGTCCATTACTAGGCCCGGAATATCGTCATCGCGTACACGAAGTACATCAATTGGCATATTGGTAGAGTGTGCGATTAAACGTTGTTCACGAAGATTTAATTTCACACCAAGTTGCTTTAGCAACTCTTGGCAGTCTTTTGATAAGCGGCCGCCTTTTTGGATGGCGATTCGTAAACGGTTGGTATTGCTCATTATTCATTTTCCTTTAATTCAAAAACTAAAAACCCCGAGGGAACCTCAGGGCGAAAATAAATAATTTGGTTGATTGCTCGCCAGAGGTTCCTTTTAGGAATAACCTCTCAGCGAAAAACCTGACAGGCTATTCCGGTGAATGATGGTGATGATGGATAGTTGTCAGATTGAAGCGCATAATTTTTCCTGTATTGCACTCGTTTATGTAAACCAGTGCGTTAATCTGTTTAAATAATTTACGTATATAGATAAACATGCTTTGCTAATCTTTGGCAAGCATTTTTTTGCGAAATTAAAGTATATGCTATAACCGCCGATAATAAATGGATATATAGGAGGTACAAATGGATATCATGATCCCCTTTTTAGGTCGAATTACACGGCTACAGTTAGAAAGTAAAGGCGCATTTCACATTGCGGGCGTAAAAGATGCGAACGTGCAGCGAATTGAACTTGAAAAACGCCAAAAACGAGAAATAGAGCGACGAAAAAAAGCTGCTAAAAAAGATGATAAAAGCGGTAAAAATGCCATAGAAGAAGATGAAGAGGGTAATAAACACCTAGATACATGGGCATAGCAGAAATTTAAGAAATTGTTTGTATGCAATAGACCATTTTTTTCTGCTAGGGTTAAGAAATACATGTGATTTTGATCAAAAGGCAATCTAATGGAACGACCAGCAGTGCCGTTAAATGAGCAAGCAAGGCTTGAAGAGCTTCGCTCTTTGGGTGTATTAGACTCTCAGAGCGACCCCGCCTTTGACCGAATCACTCGCCTTGCCCAACAGTTTTTCTCTGTGCCAATTTGTGTCATTAGCTTAATTGACGAGCATAGACAGTGGTTTAAGTCATGTGTGGGGTTAGATGTGACAGAGACTGCAAGAGACATTTCTTTTTGCGCCCATGCAATTTTATATAAAGACCCCCTAGTGGTTGAAAATGCCTTAAACGATAAACGTTTTGCAGATAACCCGCTGGTAATGGGTGACCCAAATATTCGTTTTTATGCAGGTTGCCCAATCACACTTAAATCAGGAAATAGAATTGGCACTTTGTGCCTTATTGATCACCAACCTCGCAGTTTTAACAATAAAGATACGAAAGTTTTAAAAGACTTTGCAGCAATTGTCGAGCGTGAGTTTGCGGTTATGCAATTAGCAACCACAGATGAGCTTACCTTATTACCCAATCGTCGGGGTTTTATTAGCACAGCTGAACATTACCTTGATTTATGCATTCGCCAGCATTTAAAAGCAAAATTGGTATTTATAGATTTAGATAACTTTAAAGCAATTAACGACCAGTTCGGTCATGCTGCAGGCGACCGGTTGCTAAAAGATTTTGCAAGGTTGCTGGAAAGCTGCTGTCGCAAAGCGGATTTATATGCGCGGTTGAGCGGTGATGAGTTTGTAATTTTGTTTACAGATTTAAATACCAGTGATTGCGAGGCTATTATGCAGCGTCTATTTTTGTCATTCAATCACTTACCTAATAGTTTTAATAATCAAGTTGAGCTTGGCTTTTCTTATGGTATAGCCGATTTTTCAGATCAGCAACCATGCTCGCTGACTAAATTACTTGCTGTTGCAGACGCACGAATGTATGCCGATAAAGCACAAAAAAGGCTCGATAATTGAGCCTTTAAAGTAAAAATCAGTGCTTAATTTTTCGCTTCTGCTGATTGAATACTGCTTTGGATCAACGGCGATATTGTCAAACCTTGTACGATAATCGAAAAGATCACCACCACATAAGTGACAATAACAATCAAGTCATGTAAATCAGAGCCTGCGATCATTACTTGATCGCGTGGGATGGCAGCTGCCATTGCAAGCGCTAACCCCCCCCGTAAGCCACCCCAAGTGAGTATTTTCACTGAGTGCTTATCGTACTGGCGGTACTTTTTAAAGAATACAAATGGCGTGCCTACACTTAAAAAACGAGCCAGCAACACCACAGGCACCATGAGTAAACCTAAGCCAATTTCTTCAAGAGTAATAGGCATGGTGACAATTAGCATTCCGATGATCAAAAACAGCAAGGCATTTAAAAAGCTATCTGTGGCATGCCAAAAGTCTTTCACGTAGCGAGTATCTTCAGGCCCGGTACGCTCTGTTGCTTTTGAACGAGTAATATTGCCAAGTAAGATACCACTGGTGACCATAGCAAGGGCACCTGAGATTTCCCAAATATTTGCTGCTGCAAAGCCGGCTGTTGGAATGGTCAGGGTTAGTAGCAAACGAATGTTCACATCGCGGCTATTAATAATTAAAAAATGCCCGACTAACGCAATCACCAGACCAAACACGATACCGCCAATTGCATCAACTAAAAACAATTCTGCAACGTCAGTAAAGGTAGCTTCGGTGCCATAAAAGGCCACTGAAAATATCGTTGTGAAAATCACTAAACCAATACCATCATTAAACAAAGACTCACCTTCAACTTGCACAGAAATACCTTCTGGGGCTCGCATTTGTTTAATAATGGCTAACACTGCAATCGGGTCGGTTGGGCTGATTAAAGCACCAAACAATAAACAGTAAATAAACGGCACAGGCCAGCCAACAAAAGCAAACAAATAATAGCTCAAGTAACCAACAATGACCGTTGAGGTTATGGTTGAAAATAACACTAATGCGGTAATTTCCCACCGTTGCTTTCGAAGGGCTGCTAAGTTGATTTCTAACGCACCCGCGAACAGCAAAAAGCCGAGCATCCCTTTTAAAAGCAACTGATTAAAGTTGATACTGGAGACAACTTGAGTCATTTCGAGGGCGGTGGTATCACCAAGCATTTTAACGGCAAGTATAAGAAGTAGAGAAATAACAACAGAACCTGTTGTTATAGCAATTGTAGTTTGCATTTTGAGGATGAATTGGTTAGCAAAAGCAATAAAAATAGCTAATGCTGAAAGAAAACAAATGAGGTACCAAGCATTCATTGTTTGACCTTAAATATTTGTATAACAAGACGCAGAAAGCAGTCACTTTCTGGCCGCATATAGTACGCCTCTAAAATAGGTATGTCACAGTGTTTATGCGATTTTTATGACATTTTAGAGTAAAAATTCAAGGTGCTGATTGCATATGTATAATCGCTGTTAATAATGTCTAAAAAGAGACAAAAAAAACCTGATGAATGTGCAATTATGATAACTTCAGTTAGGTCAATCAGCCTGTTTAAAGTGAGCCGATTCTTGGCTGGTATTAATCGCTCTGATTGGGTAAGGGATCACAATTCCTTCTTTTGCGTAACGTTGATGTAATGCTTTGATAAACGCAGATTTTACCCAAAAGCGGTTAAAGTACTCTTTTGCTCTTAACATCACCGTAAAATTGATGCTTGATTGGTCAAAAGTATGAAAGACCACAAAGGTCTCGTAATCATCGATGCCCCATTCATGGCTTTTTAAGATCTGTCTTGCTACATCCAAAGTTACTTGCTCAACTTTTTCAAGGTCGGAGCCATAATGAACACCCACCTCAACGGGGACGCTGAGCTCTTTTTCAGGGTAAAAATAGTTAATGATGCGTGATTTAGACAGCTGACTATTGGGGATGACTATCATGTTGTTAGGCAACATTTTCACCCAGGTTGAGCGCCAACCAATTTTCTCAACAAACCCTTGGTCGCCACTTTCAAGCTCTATAAAGTCGCCGACCCGAATTGGTTTATCAATCACCAACTGCACGCCAGAAAAAAAGTTTTCGAGTGTCGGTTGCAAAGCCAAAGCGACGGCAAGAGAGGTAATGCCTAATGAGGCAATAATTGGGGTGATTGATATGCCTAACGTGCCTAATAACAGCAATAAGCCAACACACACAATTGCACAGCGGATCAAGCCTTTAATGATGCTATGACTATTCGAAACCACCACCGAGCGGGCACTGTAATAATCAACGGTACCAAATAAGAAATGATCTAAAAATAACACTAAGGCAAAAATACAAATGGCTTTAGCGGTGGCCGCAATAGGTAAGGGGTGCTCAGCCATAAAGCCGGTGGTGTTCAATAACTGACCAAAAATGATCACAAGCACCATCATTGTGCACAAGGTCAATGGTGTAGAGAGTGAGTCAACCAATAAAGAGTCGAACACAAAGTCAGTGCGTTGAGTCCATTTTTTTAAACAATAGATAATTACAAACCTCAATAAGAACAAAGCGATAGCGGCTAGAGCAGTGCCTCCAATGACAACCAGCCAAGGCTCATTTAGCCATTCATTTTGTATCAACTCAGTATTCATGCTTAGTCCTTAAATTCTAGGTACTTGGTATTGCTGCAAATTATGTACCCAGGCTTTTTGTGGATATTTAAGCCTTCAGCTTTGAACCACAAATAATGAAATGAGCAATATTAAATGCAAATAAAAGGTACAAATGTATATCAAATGTTATTATTTTGTATCAATAATTTTACACTCTCACTTTATTTGTTAACAATTAATAAACTTTAATTTTCTTATCCTACTGTTAATTATAGGGTTTTAGTTTAGAGTTAATACTTTATTTGTAAATTTTTTGTTTCATTTTCAATTTCGTTCCAATCAATCTAGGCTGGTCACTAATCGGGAACAGTGCAGTCCGGTTACTAGGAAAATATTAAATACATAACAATCTAACGGAGCGTAAACGTGAATTTATCTAAAATCACACTAGCAACTCTTGCTGCTTTTGCTTTGACTCAAGCAACAAGTGCAGTAGCTGCGAACAAGAAATACCTAAACGAACAAACAGGGATTAACCAAGCTTTGCAAACCAATGCATCATCTGTATTGAGTGCAAATCCAAATCAGTTAGTTGGTTTAGGTGCAGGGAATGATTTAGTTGTATTAAAAGAAATCAAAACCAGTAACGGCAACACCACGCGCCGTTATCAGCAGATGTATCAAGGTCTACCTGTCATCGGCGATACGGTTAGCCTTACATTTGATGGTAATGGCCAATTAAAGCGCGCACATGGTGCAGCGGTGTATGACATTGCCGCCGACATCGACTCAGTGTCTCCGGCACTTAACAAGAAAAAAGCAATGGCGAAGGGTCTTGCTAACTCACCCGCTGCAATTAAATCAGTTGGGTTAAAAAAGCATAATGAACAATCACGCTTAGCTATTTGGCTAGATGAAGACAGCGTTGCACACCTAGTGTATGAAGTATCTTATGTGACGTATGGCGATAACCCATCTCGTCCGTATCAAATTATTGATGCAAACAGCGGTGAAGTTTTATTTAGCTTCGATAACTTACAACATGCTAGTGCAACGGGCCCAGGCGGTAACTTAAAAACCGGCAAATACATTTACGGTACTGATTTTGATAGCCTAGATGTTACTCAGTCTGGCAGTACTTGTACGATGAATAACGCTAACGTAAGAACCATTAATTTAAATGGTGGTACAAGTGGTTCGTCAGCGTATTCGTTTACATGCCCAGAAAATACCTTTAAAGAAATAAACGGGGCATACTCGCCATTAAATGATGCACATTATTTTGGTAACGTTATTTTCAATATGTATAGCGACTGGTTAGGTACCGCGCCTTTAACCTTCCAGCTAAAAATGCGTGTTCATTATGGTAATAACTATGAAAATGCATTTTAGGATGGCAGTGCCATGACATTTGGTGATGGTCAAAATACGTTTTATCCACTGGTTAGCCTTGATGTATCGGCCCATGAAGTGAGCCATGGTTTTACCGAACAAAATTCAGGGCTTATTTATTCAGGTAAATCAGGTGGTTTGAACGAAGCTTTCTCTGATATGGCAGGTGAAGCAGCTGAGTTTTACATGAAAGGCTCAAATGACTGGTTAGTGGGTCAGGAAATCTTTAAAGGTAACGGTGCATTACGTTACATGAATAACCCTACCCAAGATGGCAGCTCGATTGACCATCAAAACAATTATTACTCTGGTATGGATGTTCATTACAGCTCAGGTGTATTCAACAAGGCATTTTATAACCTTGCAACAACACCAGGTTGGGATACGCAAAAGGCGTTCGTCGTGATGGCACGCGCTAATCAACTTTACTGGACAGCCAGCACAAACTGGGATTTAGCAGGTAACGGCGTGATGGATGCAGCGTGTGATTTAAATTACGAACCAGCAGATGTTCAAGCAGCGCTTGCGGCGGTTGGTGTGACTTCGAGCTTGAGTGCGGGTAGTAGCTGTGGAACAACTGAGCCACCTCCGGGCGGTGATGAAGAACTAACCAATGGTGTGCCACGTACAGGGATCAGTGGTGCTGCTAAAGATCAAATGTTCTTTACCCTTGAAGTGCCAGCAGACGCAACGAACTTGCAATTCAATACAACTGGTGGAAGTGGTGATGCAGACCTTTACGTTATGTATGGCGCAAAACCAACACTGAGCAACTTTGATTGTAAAAGCACTTCATCTAGCAGTACAGAAAGCTGCGCTATTAGTAACGTACAAGCAGGTACTTACTACGTAATGGTTGAAGCATGGAATCAAATTTCAGGTGTATCACTCACAGGTAGCTATGATTCGGGCAGCGGTGGTGGTGTAACGCCGATTAACCGCACTGAGTCTAACTTGAGTGTAGCAAGAAATGGCTGGACTCGTTTTACACAAGATCTAGATGCGGGTTATTCGTCACTGGATGTGACTATTTCTGGTGGCTCTGGTGATGCTGACTTGTATGTGAATTTTGGTTCGCAATCGACAACATCTAGCTATGACTGCCGTCCATATAAAAACGGCAATAGCGAAACCTGTACATTTACAAACCCTCAAGCGGGTACTTGGTATATCGACCTTCGCGGCTACAGCGCTGCAAGTGGTGTAACTCTCACCATTTCGGCTAACTAGCCAGGGAGCTTCGGCTCCCTTTTTTATTTTCATTAAAATACACATCATAAAAGGATTGATTATGACAACCCGCCTAACACAGTGCTTAGTAGGCTTTGCCACACTGTCACTGAGCCAACTAAGTTATGCAGCGCAAGACGAAACAATTTGGGTCACTATTGATGCCCTTGCTGCTGAGCACTTTCAACAAGATACCGTGAGTAAACGTAAACTAAACAGCAATTTTGCGATGCAAAAATCAGCTTTGAATCAAGTTAATTTTATGCGCGTTAACAAGCAGGATATCGCTGGTTTAAGTGAGTTTATGCACGATAACTATCATCGCTGCGGTGGTTTTGTAGCCCATGACTCATTAGCAGATGCAGAGCTCTATACTCAGCAATTAAATGCGGTTTCGCAGACTGCGATGAATGCGAGCCTAGTAAACTACAGTATTGATAATGCCGCGACAGTTAATGCGCTAATATCATCGATTGATAGTAGTGAACTGAGCGATACGGTTAATAGCATGATGAACTTTCATAACCGATATTATGCCGTGCAAAGTGGTGTTGATGCTGCTGATTGGTTAAAGAGCCATTGGCAGCAAATAGCTAGTAGCCGCAGTGATATCAGTGTTGAGTATTTTAACCATAGTTTTTCGCAATCATCAGTTATTGTGACCATTCCTGGTGCAGAAAAAGCAGATGAAATTGTCGTTATTGGTGGCCATTTAGACTCAATCAATCAGTCTAATCCAAGTAATGGCCGAGCTCCTGGTGCAGATGATAATGCCTCGGGTATTGCAGTGCTCACACAAACCTTAAAAGCAATAGTGGAAAATAACTACCAACCTCAGCGGACCATACAAATTATGGGGTTTGCCGCTGAAGAAGTAGGCCTAAGGGGCTCAAAAGATATTGCTCAAAGTTATAAAACACAGGGTAAGAATGTTGTAGGCATGGTACAGTTTGATATGACTGCCAATAACGGCAGTAGCACAGATATTGTGATGATGACAGATTACACAAACTCATCGCAAAATCAGTATTTATCGCAGTTGCTCGATGCTTACCAGCCCGCAGTGAGCTATGGCTTTGATCAATGTGGTTATGGCTGCTCAGATCATGCCTCTTGGTATCAACAAGGGTTTGCCGCCTCAATGCCATTTGAATCAACAATGAGTGACATTAACCCTTTGATCCACACATCAAATGATGCCCAATTTGATGCGGCTCACGCGAATAAGTTTGCAAAACTAGCTGTGAGTTATGTTGCTGAAATGGCAAAAAATGCCGGTGATGTAGTAACTGAGCCGACTAATCAGCTTGAAAATGGCGTAGCTAAAACAGGTTTGTCGGGCGCAGCAAAAGATCAGTTATTCTTTACACTTGATGTACCCGCAATGAGCAGTAACCTTGAGTTTGTAACTGAGGGGGGCTCCGGTGATGCCGATTTATACGTTAAATTTGGCAGTAAACCAACATTACAAGACTTTGATTGTAAAAGCACAACCTCTACAAGTAATGAAAGTTGTGTGATGTCGTCAGTTCAAACTGGCACGTATCATGTCATGGTTGAAGCGTGGAATGAGATTTCGAATGTGTCACTCACGGGAAGTTATAGCACCTCAAGTGGCGGCGACAACGTTGATCGAACTGAGACAAACGTGAGTGTCGCAACGGGTAGTTGGCAGCGCTTTACTCAACAAATACCGGCAGGCCTTAGTAATTTAACGGTGACGATTACTGGCGGTAGTGGCGATGCAGATTTGTATGTTAACTATGGCTCAGCGTCAACAAGTTCAAATTATCTATGTCGGCCGTACAAAAATGGTAACGAAGAAAGTTGTCAATTTGATAACCCACAAGGTGGAACTTGGTACATAGATTTACAGGGTTACCGAGCTGCATCGGGCGTGACATTAACGATTCAAGGACAATGATTTAAACGCAATCATACTTTTAACCATGAGGAAGCCTTGCTTCCTCATTTAGTCTTGCCCTTGGCAAGTCAGTTACGTAAAATCTGCCCATCACTTTTAATCTATTGGCGAAGTTTATCAAACAACTTTTCAGTGCCACTGGCCCCCTTGCACTTTCTCTTGATGGATATACTCCTCGGCAGCCACAAATTGACATGGCTGTTGCAGTTGATGATGCCTTAAAAAAACGTCACCAATTAGTGGTTGAGGCGGGCACAGGCACGGGTAAAACCTATGCTTACTTAGCGCCTGCGTTAAAATCAAAAGGCAAAACCATCATCTCAACGGGTTCAAAAGCACTACAAGAGCAGTTGTTTCACCGTGATTTACCCAACTTAGTCAAAGCACTGAGCGCCACTAAAAAAGTCGCCCTTTTAAAAGGACGTGCGAATTATTTGTGTACCTATCGTTTAAGTCAGCACGTTGCGCATGTGCCAACTGATGATCCAGATGTAATGCATCAACTTGCGATGGTGGCAAAGTTTGCAAGTGAAACCCGTTCGGGCGATTTGGCAGATTGTATTGGCATAGAAGAAGATGCCAAGGTACTGCCTTATGTTAGCTCAACGGCTGATAACTGTTTGGGTAAAGAGTGCCCCGATTTTCAAGATTGTTATATTCGCAAAGCCCGCTTAAATGCTATGGAAGCCGATGTGGTGGTGATCAACCATCATTTGTTTTTTGCTGATATGGCCGTGAAAGATACGGGGTTTGCTGAATTAATGCCCACGGCAGACGCCTATATTTTTGATGAGGCGCATCAGCTCAGTGAAATTGCCAGTGACTATTTTGGTGAAAGTGTTAGCACTAAAAAGCTGGTGGATTTAATTAATGACTTACGTGCAATTTACCGCGCTGATATCCCCGATATGCTGCAATTAGGCAAAACCCTCAACAAGTTAGAAACTAGCGTGGCAGATTTACGCTTGCAGTTTGGGCTTGATGGTAGCCGTGGTGATTGGCGTGAAAAGCTTGCTGATAAAGAGATTTGTGCAGCACTGCACCGGGTCATTAGCGACCTCGACTTTTTATACCAAGTATTAAAGTTATGCTTAGACCGTAGCGAAAAAATAGAGCATCCGTTTGAGCGCACACTGGCCTTTAAAGGTCAGTTAGAGCGGGTATTTGATACCGCACAAACGGGCTATAGTTATTGGTACGAAACCACTCGCCGATACCTAACGGTAAACATTACACCGCTTAATGTATCGGCTAAATTCGCTCAGATGATGAAAGACACAGGAGCAGGTTTTGTATTTACATCGGCGACTTTATCGGTCGATAACGACTTAGCGCACTTTAACGCTAGCCTTGGCTTAAAACCAACGCAAAGCATGATTGTTGAAAGTCCGTTTGATTATCAACAACAAGCACTACTTTGCTTACCGCGCTACTTACCTGAGTCACATGCGAATAATATGCCCCACGCAATTATCAAGCTGACCCTTGAGTTGATTAAATCAGCAAAAGGTCGCTGTTTTGTGCTGTTTACTAGTTATCGTATGATGCACTTAGTGGCTGAAGGTTTAACCACGCAGATGGATTATCCGGTTTATATGCAAGGGCAAATGTCTAAACGGATTATCCTTGAGAAGTTTACCCGTCACGGTAATGCCGTTTTACTCGGCACAGCCTCATTTTGGGAAGGCGTAGATGTTAGAGGCAGTACATTAAGTTGTGTTATCATTGATAAATTGCCGTTTGCCGCACCAGATGACCCATTGTTGCAAGCAAAAATGCAAGATTGCCAGTTACAAGGCAAAGACCCATTTGCGCATATTCAATTACCCCAAGCGGTCATTGCATTAAAGCAAGGGGTAGGGCGACTTATTCGCGATAGCAAAGATAAAGGTGTGTTGGTTATTTGTGATAACCGCCTAGTAACACGCCATTACGGCCAAGTATTTTTAAAAAGTTTGCCACCTATGCGCCGCACGCGCGATTTAGCAATGGCAAACGCGTTTTTAGAACAGATCAATTAGAGTAACTTAGATGATTAAACACAATATTCTTGCCTTAGATGCATCAACTGAAGCTTTATCGCTGGTGCTACATTATCAAGGGCAAACATTTCATCATTTTGAAGAGTGCCCACAGCAGCACAGCCAAAAGATTTTGCCTTTAATTGATGAGTTACTCGTAAAGGCGCAATGTAAACTAACCGACTTAGATGTGATTGGTTTTGGTCAAGGACCGGGTAGCTTTACGGGCGTGCGTATCAGTGTTGCGATTGCTCAAGGCTTAGCTTATGCAGCACGTTTACCTTTGGTTGGCGTATCAACATTACAGATGATGGCACAACAAGCGTTTGAGCAAGACCAAGCCAGCGATGTGTTTTCTGCTATTGATGCACGTATGGGTGAGATTTATTACGCTCATTATAAAGCTGATGATAATGGCCTGATGACGCTTGTTGATGAAGAGCAAGTCATTAAACCTGAGTTGCTAACGCTACCTGAAATGGCTGCAACAGCGGTGGGTACAGGTTGGCAGACCTATCCTGCACTTGTTACAGAACTTGCAAATGTAAGTTTAAATGAAGCTATTTTACTGCCTGATGCGAAGTACATGCTGGCCTCGGTTGCCACTGCCTATGCTCACGGTGATACAGTCACTGCAGCGAATGCACAGCCTAAATATGTTCGTGATACAGTGACTTGGAAAAAGCTACCTGGCCGAGAGTAACTGAAAGAATAACGGGACTTGCGTGCCCGTCAGTTATGGCACATAATTTAGTCATGTTTGATGTGGAATTACGAGTTTGACTTTACCTATTGGCTCAGGCTTTTATACCGGTGACATTCCCGGTCAATATAGCCGTAAAAATACCATTACTGATAAGCCTAAAGCGATATCAGACCAAACGGCTGAGCAAAAATCGTCAACAGAGTATGTTAAATCAAGTCCTCAAGCCGTTGCTATTGCCGATGAATTTAAAGCTGAGTCGCAAAGCTATCAGCAAACAATTTATGATAAACCAAGCAACCCAAAAACCAGTCGCGCAATTTCAACCTATACGGAATTTGCTAACTTAGAGCGCCGCGCCGAAGTGCAAAGCCTTATTGGCGTTGATGTATATGCATAGCTAACTGGTATGATTAATAAAAGCTAATACTGAATTCACAAAAAAGCCTAAACAAAATGTTTAGGCTTTTTTATGATTGAACAGTATTTCTAAGCAATAAAATTACTGCTTAATAAAATCTATCAGCTTGTCGGCAATCGCAGTATTGTTTTGCGAACCGTAGAAATCTTCTGCACGTTTACCATAGGCAAATACTTGTACATCAATAGCGGTGTGGCCACCAGTAGTCCACCCCGTGAAGCTGGCATGATTGATGATATCTTTTACAGCAAGTAGCAGTGCTTTATCGCCCATTTTCTTAGCTTCGTTTAGCTTGATGCTGTTTGCATCAGTAAATTCGATATCAGAATACTTTTGCCATACTGCTTTTAAGTCATCGTTTTCAAGTAGATCTTTTGTGATAGTGCCGGCAGTTGCTTTAACACCTTTAACAACGTCAGTTTCCCACTTATATTGACCATGCGCGCCCAGTGTTAAGCCACCTGTTGAGTGATCGGCAGTGATAACAAGTAGGGTATCTGGGTTTTTATCTACATACGCTTTTGCTTGTTCAATCGATTTAGCAAAGTCGTCCATTTCGCCCATTGCACATGCAATGTCGTTTGCATGACCACACCAGTCAATTTGGCTACCTTCGATCATTACAAAGAAACCTTTGTCGTTTTGACCATCAAGTAAATCAAGCGCTTTAGTCGTCATTTGCGTAAGGCGTGTTGGATTTTCGTCAAGGGCAAACGGTAAACCTACTTCAGCGAATAAACCAAGTGCAGGAACCTGTTTTAAGTCATTCATAGCTGTAAAGTCATCGCTGTACTGATAGCCAGCTGCTTTGAATTCTTCCACTAGATTACGGTCTTCTCGAACGTAATATTTCGTGCCGCCACCTAACATTAAATCAACCGGTAATTTACCCGCGATTTTGTTATCGATATAGTCGTTAGCAATCTCGTCGTAGTTACGGCGTGATTCGTTATGTGAAGCAAAGCTTGCTGGTGTAGCGTGGTTGATTTGCGAAGTAGCTACGAGTGCTGTTGTCATACCGCGCTCTTTGGCAACTTCAAGCATAGTTTTTACAGGTTTTTTATCAGTATCAACGGCAATTGCGCCATTATAACTTTTATGACCACTGCTTAGCGCTGTTGCACCTGCAGCGCTATCTGTTACATAGGTATGATCGTCAGGGTAGGTATGTGCCATACCACGCAAAATAGTATCGAAAACAGTTGGGTCAACAACTTTAGTATTTGGATCATCTTTAAAGTAACGATATGCAGTTGTGTACGCCGGGCCCATACCATCACCAATCATATAAATGATGTTTTTTGGTGCTGATTCAGCCATTACTGAGCCTGCTGAGCATAATAATGCTAAAAGACTTAATTTTAATTTCATTGATGTAACCTTATTATTGTGCCCTTATTTATACTGCGAGGATTATTGTATACTAGCCAGACGATAAATAAACGCCTTTAAGTTGAAACGCTTAATAAATAGGAGCAATTGTGCAACCTTTTTCTTTTCAAACTGGCACTCAGGCAATGCATGGCCTAACCTTTGGTCATGGCGAAGAGGTTGTGATTGCCTTACATGGTTGGCTTGATAACGCACATAGTTACATACCTATGTTACAAAATGCGCAGCTAAATCAGCGTTGGTATTGCCTTGATTTTCCTGGCCATGGTTTATCTGATTGGCGAAGTAGTGACGCCCATTATTACTTTATTGACTACATTGATGACGTCTATAAGTTTATTGAGTCGCTTGATGTAACGAAAGTGCATTTAGTTGGCCATTCTATGGGCGCCATGGTGGCTGGCGTTTTTGCGAGCTGCTTCCCTGAAAAGGTAGCATCGGTAAACTTTATTGAGGGAATTGGCTGCGTTACAACCAACAGCAATGAAGTGAGCGGCCAACTTCGTAAAGCAATATTAAACAGAGCGCGGGTAAACAGCAAAGGCCCTCGCGCATTTGACTCAAAAGCGCACATTATTAGTGCAAGGCTTGCAAGTGGTGACCTTGAATACCCACAAGCTGAGTTATTAATGACACGAAATAGCTACGAAAAAGCAGGCAAGTGGTACTTAACAACCGATCCAAAGCTTAAAAATCACTCAGGATTTCGCTTTGATGAAGCACAATGTATTGCAACCATTAAACAAATTAACGCGCCATGTCAGCTTATTTTAGGCGATGAGGGGTTTCCTTTTGTAAAGCAAAACTTAGAAGCATATGGTAAATATTACAAAGAGTTAAAAATTCATAAGATACCTGGTGGTCACCATTGCCATATGCAATTTCCTGCATTAACCTTAGAACACGTTCATGCATTTATTGGGCAGTATAAAGCAAGTTAATTGTATAATTTCACCAAATGTGGGATTATCTGCACCATTAGAGTATTTACTCCATTGAGAAACGGCCTTAGTTAGCTTAAGGTTATTAAAAAATATAATTATAAACAGGAGCTAAGAGTGGAAAAAATCTGGCTTAAACGCTACCCAGAAGGTATGCCTGAAACAATCGACCCTGAGCATTATCACTCGCTACTCGACTTGTTTGAAAAAAGTTTTGCTGACTTTAGTGACCTTCCAGCTTTTACCAACATGGGTAAAGAGTTGACCTATCGTGAGTTAGACAGTGCTACAAAACGTGTTGCGTCGTACATTCAAAATGATCTTGGTCTTAAAAAAGGCGATAAAGTAGCGGTTATGATGCCGAACTTACTACAAACGCCTGTGACTATCTTAGGTATTCTTCGTGCAGGCTGTGTAGTGGTGAATGTAAACCCACTTTATACCGTGCGTGAATTAGAGCATCAGTTAAATGACTCAGAGTCTTCAGCAATTTTTATTCTTGCAAACTTTGCCGATACTCTAGAGAAAGCATTACCAAAAACTAACGTCAAGCACATCGTGGTTACTCAAGTGGGTGACATGGTTGGCGGCCTTAAAAAGCACATCGTTAATTTTGTGGTGAAGCACGTTAAGAAAATGGTGCCTAGCTACTCATTGCCAAATGTGATCAAATTTGCAGATGCGCTTGCTGGTGATGAAGCGGGTTACAAAAAACCTGAAGTTGATTTAAACGACTTAGCATTTTTGCAATACACAGGCGGTACAACGGGTGTATCTAAAGGCGCAATGCTATCGCATGGCAACATGGTTGGTAACCTTGAGCAAGTATCAGGTTGTCTAGACAAAGTATTAGAGCGCGGAAAAGAAGTGGTTATCACAGCACTGCCGCTTTATCACATCTTTGCACTGACAGCGAACTGCCTAACATTTATGAAATACGGTGGTTTAAACGTACTTATCACAAACCCTCGTGATATGCCGGGCTTTGTTAAAGAGCTAGCACAGCACAAATTTACGGCGGTAACGGGTGTAAATACGCTATTTAACGGTTTACTAAATACCCCAGGTTTTGCTGAACTTGATTTCTCAAGCTTAAAAATGTCACTTGGTGGTGGTATGGCGGTACAGCGTCCAGTTGCTGAAAAATGGCAAGCTGTAACGAAGACCAAATTAATGGAAGGTTATGGCTTAACTGAATGTGCGCCACTTGTAACTGTTAGCCCTTACGACCTTGAAGGTTATAACGGTTCAATCGGTTTACCTGCTCCTAGCACTGATATTAAGCTTATGCTTGAAAATGGTGAAGAAGCTGCGAAAGGTGAGCCGGGCGAGCTTTGGGTTAAAGGCCCACAAGTTATGCAAGGTTATTATAACCGCCCAGATGCAACAGCAGAATGCTTAAAAGATGGCTGGTTTGCAACAGGTGACATTGCTACTTACGATGATGAAGGCTTCTTCTACATTGTTGATCGTAAGAAAGACATGATTATCGTATCTGGTTTCAACGTGTTCCCAAATGAGATCGAAGAAGTCGTCGCTATGCACGATGGCGTGCTTGAAGTAGCAGCTATCGGTATTCCTCACGAGGTCAGTGGCGAACAAGTTAAAGTTTTTGTTGTGAAAAAAGATCAATCTTTAACTGAAAAAGATATAATAAAGCACTGTCGTGATAATTTAACGAACTATAAGGTGCCTAAACTCGTTGAGTTTAGAGATGAACTACCAAAAACAAACGTTGGTAAGATTCTAAGAAGAGCCTTAAAGGACGAAGAAAAATAATTAAAGCCGGCATTAGCCGGCTTTTTTATGGTAAAGAAAGGGGTATAAGTGCAATATCAACTGATCGAAACGCAAAATCAATTAAATGATTTTGTAGAAAAAATTACAGGTAAACCGGTTCTGGCAATTGATACCGAGTTTATGCGTCGTCGTACGCTTTACCCTGAAGTTGCACTTATTCAAGTATACGATGGTGAGCATTTAGCGTTAATCGACCCTCTGGCTGAGCTGTCGCTTTTTGATTTTTGGCAAGTACTTAAAAACCCTGAGGTGTTAAAGGTACTACATTCACCGTCAGAAGATATTGAAGTGTTTCAAAAATACGCTGGCTTTGTACCAACACCACTGTTTGATACCCAGTTTGCACTACAAATACTAGGCCATGGTAACTGCATGGGCTTTGCGCACATGGTTAAAGAGTTACTTGATATCGAAATTGATAAAAGTGAATCGCGTACTAATTGGTTACAGCGCCCGCTCACTGAAAAGCAGCTAGATTATGCCGCTGCAGATACGTATCACTTATTGCCTTGTTTTGAAATTATTAAAAAACAAATTGATGAAGCTGGCTTTTTTGACATTGTTATCAGCGAAAGCGAGTTAGTCGCGCAAAAACGTGCTTACCAAACGCCCGCAGAGCAGCTCTACAAAGACATAAAAAATGCATGGCAATTACGACCGCACGACTTAGCGGTATTACGCGAGCTTGCTGCATGGCGCCGTGAAAAGGCTGAGCGCAAAAACCTCGCGCTTAACTTTGTGGTTAAAGAGCACAACATGGTTGAAATTGCTAAGCGCAAGCCTGCAAGTTTAAATGCGTTACGCAGAGTGCCAGGTGTTGAGCCAATGGAAGTTAACCGTTCGGGCGTTGAAATTTTAAAATGTATTGAACGTGGTAAAGCCGTTCCTGCAAGCGAACAACCTGCACAATTAAAACGATTAATTGATTTTCCGGCATATAAAAAAGCCGCGAAAGATATTAAACAAAAAATCACTAAAGCTGCAAAAGAGCGGGGCATTCCTGAAGATGTATTGGCCTCTAAAAAACAGATTAACCAGCTTATCAGCTGGAATTGGAAGCTCGATGCCGATGAGCGTAAAGCTGCATCAAAGCCAGATCTGTTTAACTCATGGCGCTATGAGTATGTGAAAGACGTACTTAAAGAGTGGCAAAACTAATAAAAGCCCTTTATTGCTATTTACTTATCATTATAGGCCCTGAAACTTGCTGCGTTTATGAGTTACCTGTAACCAATGCAGCAAGTTATAATCATACCGTTTTAATCTTTGTAGTTGTCTAGACGTTAAACTATAAAAAGGGGCAAAAATAAAAAACTTTTCACCTATAATAATTACACAATTAAACCCAAACTTAGAATATTGTTTAATCAACTTCGTTTTAGTTGCTTCTATATGCGCGTTGCCAAAAGGCGAGCTATAAAATACTCCGTGGCGACAGATTGTGAGTTCACTTTTACTACTAAGTATTAATAATGTTAGAACTAACGAAATTAACATGAATAGTATAAGAAGCGGCTCATATAAAAAGTGCTTCTGTGAAAGGGTTTTTAAAAGGTATACAAAAACAGCCTCAAGGGTAGCTAACATCAGCCATATGCTTTTTTCAGAAGTCTTTCTTAAATTCAATACTTTCATTCTCAGTCCTTGAGAGGCTTTTTTAATATAATACTTCGCAACTTAGATAAAACAATCTGCCGAAAAAATGAAAGTAAACGCTGTACTTAATATTTTATTATTAATTTTGTATTGTAATGCTTGTTTATCTTTTTGAATTGAAATGACTATTTAAAATAGAAAAACTGTATGGGTGTCCGCGAATTCAAGTCCGAAGTGCACCACTCGCTAAATTAGGCTGCTTTGCGTAATTCATCGAATATTACCGCTGGTTGCCTAAACCCTAGACATTTTCTCGGCCTCGCATTGAGCGCCTTTTCTATGT
>NZ_JAKGBH010000028.1:0-64053 GCF_021532515.1 Pseudoalteromonas sp. PAST1
GAGAAATCCAAGTCGTTGGTCTGGTGAGACCAGAAACTGGGATAAGATCGGAAGCGTGGAGTTAAATCCGGAGAATAAAAAAGAAGCAGCTTAACAGCTCAGGCGACAACTACCTTGAAAAACGCCGTCTGCAGTGAACGTGAAACCTAAGTAATCAGTGCTGTTAATTTGATGATTGTACTTAAGGTCGAACATTACATAGTTATCACCATCTTCAACATCAGTGAAAGTCGCTTTTAGAAGAAGGTTAGGGTTAAAGAAGTAACCCGCAGACAGATTGAATAAATCAGTGTCTGAACCGTAATCGTAATTGCTGTAACCCGCACCGATTACAAAATCTTGTACGAAGTACTCACCGCCGATGTTAGTCACATCACCAAAGTCATCATCTGCGTACGAACCAAACACGTTAGTTGTTCTGTTGATGTATTCAAACTGGTCGTATGGACCCATCGTTTTCTTTGGTGCGAAGTAATAAGTTGAATCAACACTTACAGTGTCGTTGCCATCGGTGTCCTTGTATCCTAAATGGCTAATTGATTGGTAACTATCCGCAGCAGTCGCGGCAGTTGACAGAAGCATACTCGAAATAATAACTGCTAACTTTTTCATAAACAGATTTCCCTATTAACATTGTTTCATTGCTGTTGAAAACTAGCCTGATGGCTAAGTTGGGCACATGCTAACGTCAGAAAACTGAATGGAAACTTAACTAAGCGTTTGTTTTTACTTGATTAATTGTAATAAAGTATCGGTAAATGTAAAGAAAAAGTTGGCCAAAACTTTCATCTTTTAGCCAACTTTTAATAAAAAAACAAGATTTGTCAGTACTTTATAAAGCAAATTGACTTATAATTCTATAAACCTCATTAATGTTATCTCCTGCTTTAAAGTCTTTACTGATTGGCGTTGGATCTGAACCAACCCAAATTTTCAGTTCAGCATCTAGGTCAAAATGCCCGGCACTTTCTTTACTAAACTTAGTAATTTTTGAGTAAGCAATACTCAGCATTTCAACTTTAGAACCGGTAACACCTTGTTTATCTATGATAATTAATCTTTTATTAGTAAAGATGAACATATCACGAATAACTTTATAGGCTTTTTGAACTGTTTCACCATCAATCAATGTATTAGCAAGCAGCTCTTCTAAGTCGTCGTTATCGACTTCACTTGCATTACCCATTAATCCACTTAATAGACCCATAACTAGCTCTCCTTATGAAAAATTTGATTTTCGAGTGTGTGACCATTTACCAGTTGACGATACTGCCAACCTTGCTGATAACAAAATTGTAGAAGATTGATGTCAAAAGGCTCTGCGGTTTTCTCAAACTCGATTACATATTCTTTTGCTTGGCTCATATAAACATGATGTACATCGGCAAGGCCAGCAAGCTTTGCTTCTACATCATCATAGTGTTGATTTAACTGCAGCGTAATAAAGTGTTTATTATCTTGCGTGCTAGAACGGGCTTGATGCTCACTTAACACCCCTTTATCGAGGTGTAAAACTTGTGAGCATAAACGCTCAAGTTCAGTTAAGTCATGGGAGCTTAAAATAAATGTTGCTTCGTTACTTAAAGAACTTACCAGCTCCCTTACCTCACGAGCATGAATTGGATCAAGGCCTGCAGTTGCTTCATCAAGCATCACTATTTCAGGTGAGCCAATTAATGCCTGTGCAATCGTCACTCGCTTACGCATACCATGAGAAAGATCATCTGGTCGTTGCTTAGCCACTTCTGATAAACCAACGAGCTCTAAAACACGAGCCGTTTCTTTTTTACGAACCGCACCACTGAGCCCTTGTAATTGGCCATAAAAGTTAAGTTGATGCGCAATACTAAAACGAGGATCAAGCTGGGCATCTTGCGGTAACGCGGTTAGCTTACCAAATAACGCCGCACTGCCTGGGGTATACCCCATTACCGATAGCTTTCCTGAGCTAGGTAAAATATAGCCACATAACAAACTGAATAACGTTGTTTTACCTGCACCATTAGGACCAACTAGCGCTACCGGTGCCCCTTTGTTTATCTCAAAGCTAACGTTATCGAGCGCTCGTTTAGCCCCGTAGTTTTTTGACAAGCCTTGTGCTTGAATTAAAACGGTCATAATGAGCTCCTTGCAAAAATTCGTTCCCCAGCAACCAGTAGCACTGCCGTTTGTAAAAGTGGTAAACCTAGAGCCAATGTGATGCCGGCACGTTGACCTGCCATTAAATCAAGTTGATAGCCCGGAAATATGTAATTTAAAACCTCAAATGCAGGCCATTGCCATGTTAGTAAGCCAATCACAATATTACCGCCAGCAAAGAACAAAATAGCCAAAACAAACGCAAGACGCGATGAACGGGCAAATGTATTTAAAAAGCTCATCAAGGCAATAAATGGCATAACCGCAACAAGCAAATAAAACAACAACATAAAGCTTCGCGATAAGCCAGAAAGCAGTAAACTTGGCTCACGATAGCCGAGCATTGCAACCGTTGCCATCAAGGTAACAAACAACAATGCTGCTAAAATGAGTAGCTGTCCTAAAAAGCGGCCAATAATAATTTCTGAACGAGTCGCTCTTAGCGATAAAAAGCGTAACGTACCTCGCTGTCTGTCGCCCACTGTTTGGTCACTACATAAAAACAAACAAAAGCTTGGGAAACTAAATAAAGCAATCAGCCAATAAACGGCAAGTTCAGATTCAGGCCAATCAAGTAATTTACTGATGCCAATGGCGCCAAATGCTTGCCTTGCAAAGTCGGCAAAATCAGGTGAGCTAATCAAGGTCACAGATTGGGCAATGGGATAGCGTAAAATTAGTAGCCAACAAATGGCAAAAGCGGCAACCGCCAACAAACCACGTTTGGTCAGAAATAGTCGTACCAGCTCAAATTGGGCAATTTGTGCAAGGCGTTTAGGATGTAACTGCGTCACTCATAATCCTTAATGAATTTTATTATTAGAATTACACTAAGTTGAAACAGCTTGAATTACCAGAAAAAAAAGACCCGACAAGCGGGTCTTATGTAACAAAGTATAAACTTTTAACCTAGAGGTGGCTTTCGTACACTGCAAGCGCTTGGTCAAGATCGGCTAGTAAATCAGCCACATCTTCAAGACCAATGTGTAGCCTTATTACCGGGCCTTGTGACCAACCTGTTTCAGAGCGAAGCCCTTTCATGCTCAGGTTTGCCGTGACCAAGCTCTCATAGCCGCCCCAAGAAAAGCCCATTTTAAAATGGTGCAGGCTATCTAAAAACGCATCAATTGCTTGTTGATTACCCTGCTTCATTACAAATGAAAATAAGCCGTTGCTGCCATCAAAGTCTCGTTTAAAGAACTCATGACCCGGGCACGTTGCAAAAGCGGGATGGCGAATATGATCAACCAATGGGTGTGTTTCAAGCCATTTAGCCACTTCGATGGCGGCTTGTTCATGCTGTTTTAAACGCACAGCCATAGTACGCAGACCACGTAGCGCTAAATAAGCATCATCTGCAGAGGTGCATTGCCCTAGTAGGTATGAATTTTCTCGAAGGGTTGGCCAATACTTTTTATTAGCGACCGCCACACCCATCATCACATCAGAGTGACCAACAATGTATTTTGTCGCTGCTTGAATACTAATATCTACGCCATGCTCAAGCGGTCTAAAATGCAGACCATTACCCCATGTGTTATCTAGCATGGTCATTACACCGCGCTCATTAGCCTCAGCAACCATGGCTGGCACATCTTGTACTTCCATAGTGATTGAGCCTGGTGATTCTAAAAACAATACGCGAGTGTTATCTTTGATAAGCTCATTAATTCCTGCGCCAATTCCCGGTGGGTAATAGGTTGTTTCAATACCTAATCCAGCCAGTATTTTGTCGCAAAAATCACGGGTTGGCTCGTAAGCGGTATCCACCATTAAAATATGATCGCCTGTTTTTACAAACGATAGCAGCGCATTGCTTATTGCAGCCGCACCTGATGGATATAGCGCACAGCCTTCGCCGCCTTCAAGTTCAGCAATTGCTTCTTGCAGAGCAAAATGTGTCGTCGTACCGCGACGGCCATAAAATAACGTTTTGTCGCCCCGTTTCTTCGCCGCTGCTTTTAAATCAGCCACTGAATCGAATACCACTGTTGATGCACGTTGCACCACAGGGTTCACAACCCCTTGTGTATATGCTTTTTTACGCCCTGCAGAGACGATTTGGGTATTTTTATTTGTCTTTGTCATAATTTGTCCAAGCTGTGCTTTACAGGTTGCGCCAGTGCTCAACCAAAAATCGAGAAATAGAATCTTGTCGGGTTAGTTTAAGATGGCTACCCTGCTCATGCCATTGGCCGAATTCATTAAGTTCAGCACGGCTAAACCATCTCGCATCGTCTAACTCGTCTTTATCTACCTGAATATCTTCTGAAACCGCTGTGGCCATAAAGCCAAACATGATTGATGATGGAAATGGCCAAGGCTGTGACGCGATATATTGAATATCTGTCACCGCAACACCGGCTTCTTCCATGACTTCGCGGGCAACGGCCTGCTCTAGTGTTTCACCTGGGTCAACAAAACCAGCAAGAGTTGAAAAAACACCGTCAGGCCAGCTTGCTTGACGGCCTAGTAAGCAGCGCTCAACTCCATCTGAAAAGGTTTTAGTCACGATCATAATCACCGCAGGATCAGTTCGCGGAAAAGTTTGATGCTGGCAAGTTTGGTTCTCACATAAACGTGAATGCCCTGCTTCAACCATGTTATTTTCATGACCACAACGACCACAAAAACGGTGCGTTGCGTGCCAAAAACACAAGCCCCTTGCCAGTGCGGCAATCGAGCCTTGTTTTAGCTCAACTTGTGGGCCTAACTTGCGAATATCAACAAATTCAGCGCCATTAAGCATAGGCTCAATGAGTGAGTCTGGAACATGGCTGACATCTAAAGCAAAATGCGCCACATCATCGTCGTCTAAACCCAATAAAATGCCTTTTGATAAATCGAGATGATCCACTTGAGATAAGCGTAAATAACACACTTCAGGACTGTCTTTAACAAATAAACTTTGATTGTTATTGACCAATAACCAGCGACTCTGAGAATTCATTTGAGCCTTTAACCACTTTGGATCTTTACGGCGATTTGATGCACGATCCAATGGCATTTGAGAGTAATTCAGCATGGCGTTCCTTGAAAATAGTTTACTCGCTAAAACTACCATAAGCGGATAATAAACCCAATTTATTACAGGCATAAAAAAAGCCCAAACTGGGCTTTTTTATTCTCTCACAATTTTACAAGGTCGCTAGATGCGCTTGTAGTTTTTGGTTCTCAGCTTCAATATGCTGATAGAACTCTAAATCTTCTAATTTACTCGCGGCAGCTTTATCAATGATGATCACCGCATCTTTATGAAGTTGCAGTGCTGAAGCTGGGCATTTAGCCATTAACGGGCCTTCTACCATGGCATGAACGGCATCCGCTTTACTTGCACCCGTTGCTAAAAGCACAACTTTTTTGGCTTCTAAAATAGTGCCAATGCCCATAGTGATTGATAAATGCGGTTGATATTCGCCTTCTGTAAAAAATCGTGCATTGTCTTCAATCGTCGCTTTCGTCAGTGTTTTTACACGGGTGCGTGATGTCAAACCTGATGAAGGTTCGTTAAAACCGATGTGACCATTACGGCCAATACCAAGTAGTTGTACGTCAACACCACCAGCCGCTGTGATTTTTTGCTCATATTCAGTACAAGCAACAAGCGGATTTACTGCATCACCCGGCGGTACATGGGTGTTTTGTTTGTCGATATCAACATGGTTAAACAGCTGCTCATTCATAAAGTAACGGTAACTTTGAGGATGCTCGCCAGTTAAACCTAAGTATTCGTCTAAGTTAAATGTTGTCGCTTGGCTAAACGAAATATCGCCAGCTTTATTTTTTTCGATCAGTTGTTGGTACAAAGCAACAGGTGTTGAACCTGTGGCAAGACCGAGTACCGAGGCTGGTTTTTTTAGTAATTGTTTAGCAAAGATGTTGGCACCATACGCTGCAACTTGGGCTGCATCATCAAGAATCACTATTTGCATATCGATTAGCTCTAATTATAAGTTGGAAAAAAATGGGACCTAAAACCCAACCACACGTGCAATCGAGCTGGGTTTTAGATCAAACCACTGCCAGGATACGATGCAGTAGCTACAACCATTATGACAACGCTGTCATTATCACTTCTAGTTTTATCTTTGTAAAGTAAAAGTGAATAAAAAATTACTCTTTCTGTTAGTGTTTAATAATTATCAAACACTAACAAAGATCTTACGGCGATACATCCAATGCAATACCAGCATTTGTACTGCTAATAACGCAATCACCGCCATCAGGGGTTGCCATGCCGCTGGCACAGCTCGAACCACCCCACCAAATACGCTTTGGCTTACATAACCCCAATTCACTAGACTTGACGCTAAATAAATAATAATCGAGTTTGCACCTATGATCACAAATGGATACGCAGCGCGTTGCCCCGGTAAAATATCAACCAGTGCATAAAATACGGCGAGCAATATGGCACTCCAGCCAACGGTCACAAGCACAAATGAGCTGGTCCAAAGTTCTTTATTTACTGGGAACTGTAAATCCCATAACCAGCCTAAGCATACACTTACCACACCTGCGGCGAACAATAAGGCGGTCATTTTCCACTCGCCAATTTGCTGAGCACGTGCCACTAATTGACCTGCAAACACACCCATTAATGCATTAACTATCGCAGGGATATTCGACAACACACCTTCTGGGTCTACCACACGGTTTTGATAACTAATCCCCGGCAGTAAATATGCATCAAACCATGCATTCCAACTTCCTGCAGCTGAAAGGTCACCAGCACTGCCACCCGGCACTGGAACAAAACAAAGTAGTAACCAATAACCCACTAAAATAGCTGCAGCGGTAATAATTTGTGTTCGTAAACCAGTATGCCAAACCAACATTGCACAGAAGAACCACGCAATAGCGATGCGGCCAAGCACACTGGCATAGCGAATTTCATCTAACGCCATCGGCATCCCTGTGCCCCAGCCGTGGTTATACAAAATACCTAATAAACACAATAGTAAAAGACGTTTACCCGCCTTACGGTAATACACTTTGCGCTCATCAAACGGTAAATGGTCAATGCGTTTCGGGGCTAACCCCATCGCAACACCCGATAAGAATATAAACAATGGGAAAATCAGATCGTAAAATGTGAAGCCATGCCAAACGCTGTGCACTGTGTGTGCTTCAAAAACTTTCCAGCCAGTCCAGCCAGTTAAAACGAAGAGCGCTGCGAATAGTGACTGTCCGCCTAATATCCAAAACATATCCATGCCGCGCAGTGCATCCAGCGATGCCAAACGTTTTCTTGTTGGTTGTGTTGTTGTCATTGTATTACCTTAAATAGAAAAAGCCCCGCGATACAACGGCGGGGTTTTTACCAGGGAAGCTTGTTATAGCGCTTTTCCAGCAATAAAGGTGGCTTGTACATTTTGCTGTGCGTCTAACACTACAAAGTCAGCGTCAAACCCGCTCAGTAAGCGACCTTTTTTATGTAAACCTAAATATTGTGCAGGATAAAGTGATGCCATACGTAAGCTCTCAGCAAGACTAACATCCAATGTGTTCACTGTGTTGCGCACCGCACTTGCCATATCAAGTACGCTGCCTGCTAATTCACCGGTCGTTGAATTTAATCTATCGCCAGTACGAATAACTTTACGGCCATCAAAGAAATCAAACTCCATATCATCAGTCCCCACAGGTGGCATTGCATCTGTGACTAACATAATTTTTCCGCGCTGTTTGCTGCGAATTGCTAATTTAGCTGATGATGGGTGTACATGGTGACCATCAACAATTAAACCGCACCAGCTGTTATCATCCCAAAGTGCAGCACCCACAACACCAGGCTCTCGCGATGTAAATGCTGACATAGCATTAAATAAGTGGGTAAAACCATCTGCCCCTGCAGCAAGTGCTGCATTTGTGGTCGCAAAGTCTGCATTGGTGTGGCCAATTGATACTTTTACACCACACTCAACCAAGCGCGCGATATCATCAGCACTGACATTCTCAGGTGCTAAGGTAACCATTTTAATGCCTAAGTCTTGGCGGGCATAAATTGCAAATTCTTGCTCTGTAATAGGGCGAATAAATTGCTCGCTGTGGGTGCCTTTTTTCGGCAATGAAAGGTGCGGTCCTTCGAAGTGCACACCCATTACGCCCGGAACACCTTCAGCAATTGCTTGTGCAGTTGCATCGGCCGCTTTTGCCATGACTTCGACTTGGTCAGTGATCAGCGTTGGCATAATCGCTGTTGAACCAAACTGACCATGTGCTTTGGCTATTCTATCTAAGCAATCTGGCGTTTGTTCAGCGTTAAAAAACGCCCCGCCACCGCCATTCACTTGCACATCAATAAAACCGGGGGCCACTAACCCCGTTAATGCAACGGCATTAGCATCTGCTTCAACACGGTTAAATACACCATTATCGACGCTAAAATACACATCAGATAAAAATTCGTCACCGGTAAACAATGAACTTGCATGATAAATCGTCATTACAAACTTACCTCTTGGTTTTGTTCAAGCACAGATTGCTGAGCAAAATACACAGCGCCCATTTCCGGTGGTTGAATAGGAGATTCAACGCGTTTCGCAATATCTTCTGCAAGCCATTTATTTAATGGCTCAGCTAAACCGCCAATCATAGATAAACGTGGCGGGTTATTCTCTAATAAACGCTGAGCTAATTTACTGACGTAATCAGCACCCTCTTTAACAATCGAAACCGCAACTTTGTCATTGTTATTGGCTGCTTCAAATACATAGCGGGCTAATTTGGCAAAACTACTCGAAGGCTGACCAGACATTTTTTCAACAATCGCCATCGCATTGTCAGCTGCAAAATGCTCGGTGATCACGTTAGTCAGATTTGTTGCTTCGCCTAGGCCATCAAGGTCTAGTAATGTCGCTTTTATTGCTTCAAGACCCATCCAGGCGCCACTGCCTTTATCGCCTAGAGCAAAACCATGACCGCCAAAGTTAGTTGTGCGACCATTTACACATGAGAAACCACATGAGCCAGTACCTGTGATGATCACCGCACCATCACTCCCTTCATGGGCGCCGATACAGGCTGTATGTAAGTCGGTGGTGAGGAACATTTGTTTGAATGGATGCTCCCATTCCATAATCTTGTCGTACAAACTTGGTAGGTTTACGCCTGCTAAACCTAAGCCGGCATAAAGCTGATGAACGGTTTCAAGCGGTAAACCCGCATCACGAAGTGCTAATTGTGTTGAGACCATAATTGATTCGAGAGTACGTTCCAAACCATGTAATGGATTTGCAGGACCACCTAGGCCAGTTCCTAATACACCTTGTTTAACAGAGTAGATAGTTGCGCGACATTTCGTTCCGCCGCCATCAATACCAATAAACAATTGGTCCTCACTCACACTCTTCGCCATCATTTAACGACCCCTAGCCTTCGTTTAGTTTTTGTCTAAATCGCATTATTTTTCTTATCAGAATGCGAAATCATCTCAACCTTTGTTGATTTAATGTTACACAACAAATGACAGCGTTGTCATTATATTTTTTATAAAAATTCGTATAACTTTCATATTTATTTTTAATTTATTGAATTAAAACGCTTTATTTAACAGACAAGAAAATTAGAAACCACATCAACAATGTCCTATTACACCTTTATTTATGCTTTTTTGCATAATTTAGTGCGTTGTGCGTGACTATTCCTTTATTTATCATCAAGTGTAGCTAATGTTAGCTTAGCTGAAATAATACTTTAGTTAAACATTTTATTTTTATAGGAATATTTTTTACCTTGAGAGTAACAGTGAATCATCAATACAATGAAATTCAGCAGCAGCTTGCTTTAAAATATCTGCTGTGAGGTACTCTGCCCCATAGACATCACACGGTAGCTGATACTTATTCGATAAGTGACCAAGTAATAATGCAAAATCACCATCACCCGAAAGTAATACCATTTTATCGAGCTGCTTAGCATGCTCTAGCATGTCAATGGTAATGCCAACATCCCAATCCCCTTTCGCACTGCCATCTTTGCGCTGAATAAAAGGTTTCAGTTTTACCTCAAAGCCAATTGCGCGCAGAATATTTTGAAACTGCGATTGCTTTTCATCGCCACGATATATTGCATACGCAATGGCGCAATCAATTTGGTAGAGTTCGCTCATTTGTGCCCAAAAGGCATTGTAGTCAAAGTTTTTCTTGTAGCTTTCTCTACAGGTGTAATAAATGTTTTGTACATCTACAAAGATACCGACTTTTGGCTTATCAACTGCTGACATAAATTTTCTGTTTTTAGTGATTTGTGTTCACTGTAGCATATCTAGGTTGATATTTACGAAAAAGTAACCTAAATTGGTTACATAAAACAAAGTAACCAAATTTGGTTACTTATTGCGATGTAACTAAATTAAGTTACTTAATCTAAGGGATCATAATGATTGCGGTGATCAGCGGTGATTTAATTAAATCACAAAAAATTCCACAGCAAGAATACGACGCCATGCTTTATCAGCTTGATCAAAGCTTGCGCTTTGTTGCTAAGCGCTTTTATGCAAGCTTTACCATTTACCGTGGCGATGCATTGCAAATACAGCTAACAGAGCCAGAGCTTGTATGTCATGCAGCAATCTTGTTGTATTTGCAAATGAAAGCAGCCAATTACGAGCTGCGACAAAGCTTGGCTATTGGCTCACTCGACAACCCACGCGCCGATATTAAAACAGCCACAGGCAGTGCTTATACCTTATCTGGCCGTGGTTTAGATAATATGAGCCAGCAACGCTTAGTGTTAAATATTGAAAATAACGCCCTTGAAGAAGGCTTTGCGCTTAATATTGCGCTTGTTGAAGTCCTGCTTGAAAAAATGAGTCAAAAGCAGGCTAATGCCCTGTTTTATTATTTAACCGCCGAGAATAATAGCCATGCAGAGCTTGCCAAAGAGCTTAATACTAGCCGAGAGAATGTCACTAAGTTACTCAACCTAGCCCATTATCAACTTATCGAGCGCTTTATAAATTATAGCCAAACCACACTCAAAGGATTGTTATGACCAGTTTTGCTCTACTACTCACCGCGTTAGTACTGGGCCACTTACTTGCTGACTTTTATTGGCAGCCAATGAGCTGGGTGCACGATAGAAACAACCGTCACTTTCGTGCCAGTAAGCTCTATTTGCACGTATTGACGCATGGTGTGACCTCTTTAGCGTTGCTCACACTGTGGGAATACACCTACGGCTGGCAAGAGTTCTCTCGTGTACTGATAGCAGCTGGTGCGATTATGCTAAGCCACTATGTCATTGACTTGGCAAAGTCATATTCAAATAAAGGCGTAGTGCCGTTTTTACTCGACCAGTTGGCACATCTTGTTGTGATTGTAATGCTGAGCGTTTGGCTTAGTGATAAGAATGAATTTTATAGCTTAGCGTGGCAAAAGCTGATTGCCCTCGATACTTTGTTTGTTATTGCAGCTTATTTATTGGTGCTTAACCCAAGCTCTGTGTTTATTCGCATGATGCTGGAGAAAATCAATATTCAGATAAACAATGAAGGCAGTATTCCTGCAGCGGGGCATTTTATTGGCTTGCTCGAGCGAGTGTTGATGTTGAGCTTTATTTTGCTAGGTGAATACGGCGGCGTGGGTTTTCTGCTGGCGGCCAAGTCTATCTTTCGATTTGGTGATTTAAAAGAAAGTAGCGAAAAACAACTCACTGAATATGTCATGCTGGGCACTTTGTTAAGTGTCACCGTGACACTCTTTATTGGTGTCGCCACCTTATATTGCATTAAACTCATTTAAAACAAAAAACGCGCAATTGCGCGTTTTTTGTTTTAAATGAGTTTAACTATCCGCAACGGGTTTACGTCTTGGACGAGATGGCCCCGATACACGCTGACGATTACCCGCAGGTTTATTACCTGTTGGTTTAGTGTTATTTGATTTATTCCCGTTGTTAGCGCCTTTTTGGTTTTGGCTTTGCTCTTTACCCTTACCCTGCCACTTACCTTGTGAAGGACGCTTTTGCGATTTAGGTTTTGGCTTTTGTGCAGGTTTTGCTGCACCTTGACCATCTTGAGCTGGTACTTTTGGCTTTTTCGGTTTCTTTGGCTTTTTCGGCTTAATTGGACGCGTATCTAGCGGCTTTTCAGCAACCGGTTTGCTTGGCTCAAAACCTGCTTCGGTTGCACGCGGAATAAGCTCACCAATAAAGCGCTCAATACCATATAAATCGTCGGCATCATCTACTGTTACAAACGAAATAGCATGGCCCGATGCACCCGCTCGGCCTGTACGGCCAATACGGTGAACGTAATCTTCATAAATATTCGGTAGATCGTAGTTAACAACGTGCGGTAGCTCAACAATATCCAGGCCACGGGCAACGATATCAGTTGCAACTAGTACGCGCACTTCACCGGATTTAAAGCCTTCGAGTGCTTTAACACGAGCGCCTTGCGATTTATTACCATGAATCGCAGCGCCGACAATATCATCGCGTTCAAGCTGCTTAACTAAACGGTTTGCACCATGCTTGGTACGGCAAAATACTAATACTTGTTGCCAATCATTAGTACGGATCAAATGACTAAGTAATGCTGTTTTACGTGATTTATCTACCGCATAAACAGATTGAGCAACGGTTTTAGCTGTAGTGTTTTTTGCCGCGACTGAAATTTCAACGGGGTCGTTAATGAGCCCTTTTGCAAGTTCACGAATTTCGTCAGAAAAAGTCGCTGAGAACATCAAGTTTTGACGTTTAGCAGGCAATTTAGCAATGATACGTTTGATGTCATGAATAAAGCCCATATCAAGCATACGGTCGGCTTCATCAAGGATCAGCACTTCTAAATCATCAAACTTAACAGCATTTTGATTGTGTAGGTCTAATAAACGACCAGGTGTGGCCACTAAAATATCAACACCTTTACGAAGGCGCATCATTTGCGGATTAATTTTAACGCCACCATAAACAACAAATGAGCTAACATTTGAATGCTTAGCATATTGCTCAACATTTTCGCTTACTTGTAGAGCCAACTCGCGAGTTGGAGCCAATACTAATGCGCGTACTTTATTGCCACCCGCTTTAGGGCCCTTTGACAAACGCTCAATTAACGGCAGTGTAAAACCTGCTGTTTTACCTGTACCAGTTTGCGCTGCGGCCATAACATCACGGCCTTCAATGATCGCAGGGATAGCTTGTGATTGAATAGGCGTAGGTGCTTCATAGCCCTTTTCTAAAACTGCATTTACTAAAGCTGGTGATAAACCTAACCCATCAAAACTCATACTATCTCTCTTTAAAAAATTCAGCCGATTCGGCGAAGTGCGCGCATTATACCTAGGATAGTCAATAATGCATGGAATTATTTGCAAACTAACACTTAATACTGAACTTAGCAGACAAATTTCAGGCATAAAAAAAGCGGCTCTAATGCCGCTTTGTTCTCATACTCAATCTTTACTTAACACCCAGTTCGCGTAAACGCTCTTGTAAGTAGCTGTCTGCTGTGTAACGCTCAGAAAGCACAACATCAGGACGCGGGTGTAAGAATAGTGGTAACGAAATACGTGATTTCGTTGACGCTTTACCCGTTGGGTTGATCACACGGTGAATCGTTGATGGAAAGTAACCACCTGACGCTTCTTGTAGCATGTCACCAATATTGATGATCAAGTTACCAAAATCACATGGTACGTCTAACCAACCGCCATCTGTTTTTTGTACTTGTAAACCTGGCTCATTCGCCGCAGGTAATACAGTTAATAAGTTGATGTCGCCATGCGCTGCTGCACGGATTGCACCTGGTTCTTCATCACCTGTCATTGGTGGGTAATGAAGAATACGCAGGAGTGTTTGCTCAGAGTTAGCAATCATATCTTTAAGGTCGATAGAGAACTTAGCACGCACCTCTTCTGGTGCCTCAGCTTGAACCCAGCTTAATAATGTTGCTGCAAACTCATTGGCTAAACGGTAGTACTCACGGATTTCTTCTTCTAGCTGTGCTGGAACGCGGCCTTTTGGATAAACGTGGTAGTACTCTTTAATATCTTTAACGGTAAAGCCTTTTGCAACTTCTGACACTGATGGTGGGAAGTAACCATCTTGTGTTTCTTTTGAAAATAAAAACTCGTGCTTTTGCTCAGAATTAAAGAATTCTTGCCAATTTTTGTAAATAGACTCAACTAATGACTGAGGGATTGGGTGATTTTTTAATACACCGAAACCTGTGTTTCTTAGTGACTCAACAAATTGAGCGGCCGCATCGCTCGCTTTATAATCAACGGTAGGTAAATGTTGCATTTGTCTTTTCCAGTGAATAAGGTTCAAGAAGTCTGTGCTAAGCATAGCATTTCTTCATTATAGCGCTTCGCGAGGATAGAGAAACACAGGCAAAAACATAAGGACTTATGTCCGCCCCACCTTGCTTAGCTCCTTAACTTTGATACAGATCAAGCAACAAATCATTTGCTATTTATTAGCAAGTAAAAATGCGTTGAGCTCTTTACTCATTCGTTCTAAAAGCGCTTTTGGGCCACCATCATACATATCGTTATGGTGCGAATCTTTAAGCTTAATTTGCGTCACTGGGTATACAGCGAGCTCTTGCGGCGTTAGCAATACGTTGTCATCTGCTGGGTAATCGCTACCGCGTAGTGTCAGTACAGCAATATTATTGTTTCTTGGGGTCAGCATACGGCGATGATCAAGGGTGATCAGCTTAGCCACCTTAGCAGGATAAATAGCGGCATATAACGCTGCAATATCACCGCCATTTGAGTGCCCAAATAAAGTGAGCTGATTAAAGTCATACGCAGGGTATCGCTTTGCAAGTTCTACGGCTAAAAACTCAAGGGTTTGTACACCGCGGTGCCAGTTTTCCATGCGTGTGGTCATGTAGGGTGGCTCAGGGTTTAAACTCGGATCGCCTTTTAACTCATGAGCCACTTCAACCGTTAAGTAACCATGCTGATGAAAGGCCTGCTGGGCAAATTGATAGTCTGTATGTGCCATACCGTAGCCTGCCCCAATAAACGCCACGGGGCATTTTGTCTTTATCGTGCATTTGCTATCGGCTGCTGTAATGGTCACCGGAATATGGCGTGCCCGCTCAGTATCAAACAGTGTCTCTGTTTGATTTGCAAAGGCTGTTTGCCCGCAAAGCGTTAAAGCGAGCAATAGCGCCGGCTTTTTAATATTTAACATGCTAATTTGAATTCTAAACTACGTTTAACCATAGGCCACTCACCATCAATAATTGAAAACACCACGGTGTCGCGTACGCATCCATCAGCCATTATTTGGTGATTACGAAGCACCCCATCTTGTTTCGCCCCTAAGCGAGCAATGGCATTGCGCGAAGCCTGATTATGCCAATGGGTACGAAACTCAACAGCAATCACATTAAGTATTTCAAATGCATAACTCAGTAGCAGTTTTTTACAATCAGTATTAACCCCAGTACGCTGAAAACGCTTGGCATACCAGGTATAGCCAATTTCTAAACGGCGGTTTTTACTGTCGATATTACAAAAGCGAGTTGAGCCTATCACCTCATCGGTGTGTTTATCGATGACAGCAAATGGTATTGCGCGACCAAGTGACTGTTGTTCAAACGCCATATTTAAATAATCGTCAACACGTTCTTCATTGGGCACTGAGGTAAACCAAAGCTCCCAAAGCTTTCCATCTGAAGCGGCGTTTACTAAAGCATCACGGTGCTCAAGCGTTAACGGCACTAATTTAACAAATTGACCTTCTAAGGTGATGGGGCTTAAATCCATAACTTTCCTTAACCTTAATTAGTAATAATATTTAATCCACCAGCTCTATATCGAGCCCTGCTAATAAATCCAAAGCGGCATAACGTTCAAATTTGGCCTTACTGATATTGTTAGCTGTTATATCAATGGCGAAATGACTGGCACCAATAAAATTAGCTTTACTGAGGTTGGTTTGTTGAAACAAACTGTCACGAAAGTCCGTATCAGTAAAATCAGCAGATGTTAAATCTGCATGTCTAAAATCAACATCTTTGGCAAAACAGCTACGCATTTTTAAAGCTTTTAAACTAAGTTCAAAAAAGCTGCTGTGGCTAAGTTCACAGCCAACAAAACTCACTGGAGCACGGCTGGCGAGTAGCGGCCAATCAACATCAGTAAAACGAACACTGGTTAATTTACACTGTTTAAAGCTTACTTCTTCAAGCGAGGTGTATCTAAGCCCAAGCGTAGCTAAATTACAATTTTTAAACTCACACTCTATAAACCGGCAGTTTTCAAACTGACTATTGCTAAAGTCACAGTCGATAAATTCACATTGCTCAAATTCGCAATGCGAAAATGTTTGCCCTGCAAGGTTTGCTTCAAAGGTATGCTCAAAATAAAGGGAATGGCTTGCAATCACGCGGTGGTCTCAATATCTTGTTTAAGCGCAAGTACAGCAATAAAAATAAGACCAAACAATGGAATTAGCCCTAGTAACCCACCAATAACGACCACCACGATTGGTGTTGAGGTTTTACGCTTACCTAAGAAATAGCTGATAGCGGCAAACAGTGGGAACAGAACAAGTACAAAATAACCTAAAAAAGTTGCACTGATATTCATACTCTTTCCTTGAAGAACATACCAAATATTCATTTAAGCACAAAAAAACCCTAAGGCATACACCTTAGGGTTATTATTCATTAAGCCTTATAATTCAGGTTATTATGAATTATTCAGCGTCTTTCGCTACAACATCAAGTGCAAGCTCAGTTAATGCATCTGCATTTGCTTTGCTTGGTGCATCTGTTAATAAACATGATGCTTGCGTTGTTTTAGGGAAAGCAATAACGTCACGAATGTTATCAGTACCGCATAACAGCATAACTAAACGGTCAAGACCAAACGCAAGACCTGCATGCGGTGGCGTACCGTATTTAAGTGCATCAAGTAAGAAGCCAAACTTGTCTTGCTGCTCTTGCGCTTCGATACCTAAAATTCTAAATGCTGTTTCTTGCATTTCTGCATTGTGAATACGTACCGAACCACCACCAACTTCGTAGCCGTTTAATACCATGTCGTATGCATCTGATAGTGCACCAGCTGGGTTTGCTTCAAGCTCTTCAGGAGAAATACCTTTTGGTGCAGTGAATGGGTGGTGAACCGCATGCAATGTACCTTCGTCGTCTTCTTCGAACATTGGGAAGTCAACTACCCATAATGGTTTCCAGCTATCAAGATCAGTAATACCTAAATCAACACCAATCTTAAGACGTAGCGCGCCCATCGCTTCGTTTACAACGTTACGCTTATCAGCACCAAATAAAATGATGTCGCCAGATTGTGCGTTAGTACGCTCAAGTAACTGGTTGATCACCTCTTCGTTTAAGAACTTAGCGATTGGTGACTGTACACCTTCAACGCCCGCTGCACGGTCGTTCACTTTCATCCATGCTAGGCCTTTCGCGCCATAGATACCGATGAATTTAGTGTAATCGTCGATTTGTTTACGAGAAAGCTCAGCACCGCCTGGTACAGTTAATACAGCAACACGGCCTTTTTCGTCATTAGCAGGACCAGAGAATACTTTAAACTCAACGTCTTTTACTAAATCAGCAACGTCTACAAGTTGCATTGGGTTACGTAGGTCTGGTTTATCAGAACCATATAAACGCATTGCTTCGCTGTATGGCATTACTGGGAAGTCGCCTAAGTCAACGTCTAGTAATGATTGCCACATTTCGCGGATCATTTTCTCAGTCATTGCACGCACTTCATCAGAGCTCATGAATGACGTCTCTAAATCGATTTGTGTGAATTCTGGCTGACGGTCAGCACGTAAGTCTTCGTCACGGAAACATTTAACAATTTGATAGTAACGGTCAAAGCCCGACATCATTAATAATTGTTTAAATAACTGTGGTGACTGAGGTAAAGCGTAGAAGCTACCTTTATGAACACGGCTAGGTACTAAGTAGTCACGGGCACCTTCTGGTGTTGCTTTTGTTAGTACTGGTGTTTCGATATCTAGGAAACCGTTGTCATCTAAGAAACGACGCACAAAGCTGCTCGCTTTTGCACGAAGTTTGATACGGTCGCTCATTTCAAGACGACGTAAATCTAAGTAACGGTATTTTAAGCGGCGCTCTTCAGAGTTTTGCTGATTAAAATCAAGTGGTAATGGCTCAGAACGGTTGATGATAGTTAAGCTTGTGCCTAAAATTTCAACTTCACCTGTTGCCATGTCTTTATTTACTTGGCTATCAGGGCGTGCGCGAACAACACCTTTTAACTGCACACAAAACTCTTGACGTAGTTTATTCGCAGTATCCATTAATCCTTCTACTTCAGGATCAAAAACAACTTGTACTAAACCTTCTCTGTCACGTAAATCGACGAAGATAAGACCACCAAGGTCACGGCGTTTGTTGATCCAACCACATAGTTCAACTTCTTGATCTACGTGAGATTTATTTAGCTGTCCGCAATATATAGAGCGCATAGTATTCCTGTCAGTTAAAGACTTATAGCCGCCTGCTCTTAAGAGTTCGCTATTTTGAGAGCAAAAGCCACTATACAAAGTAATCATTTAAGGCAGAGCATTATACCCAAACCATCGCAAAATGCGAGTGCCAGCAGTGCCTGTCGGGGGCTAAATATATACCTCGACTTCTGAGCAAACATTTCTTTTGATACACTAGCTAAAGTTTAAATTTATTGGTTGGTTTAATGCTGTATTTAGGTTGTCCGCAGTGGTCTAGCACCGCATGGAAAGGAAATTTACTCTCTAGTCACTGTAAAAGCGCCGACATGCTCAGTGAGTATGCGCAATCTTTTAATTCAGTCGAGGGCAACACCAGTTTTTATGCTGATCCAAGTCATGAGTCATTATTGCGCTGGCATGATGCGGTACCCGAAGACTTTAAATTTACTTTTAAGTTTCATCGGCGTTTTAGTCACGAATTACAGCTGACGAATATAACTAGTGAGCTTAATGCGTGGCTAAACTTATTTGAGCCAATTTTTGCTAAAACGGGGCAAATTATGTTACAGCTACCCCGTGCCTTTGAACCAGATGCCCTACCCCTGCTTGCAAATTTTATTGCACAACTCCCCAAACAACTTAGTTACGGTGTAGAAGTACGTCACCCCGGCTTTTTTAATAAAGATGATGCTGAAATTCGTTTAAATCAGCTGTTAATTGAAAATAATATAGATCGCATCAGCATGGATACCCGCGCTTTATTTGCTGTTCCCGCCGATACCGATGCACTCATTGATGCGCAAAAGAAAAAGCCTTATTTACCTGTGCATGCCATTGCAACAGGAAATCAGCCTATGCTGCGCTTTGTGATTGCCAGTCTTGAACATGAATACAAGTCGTATTACCAGCCATGGCTGAAAAAAGTAAAACAGTGGCTTGATGAAGGAAAATCACCCTATTTGTTTTTTCATACCGCAGATAATCGCCAGTCACCACTTTTAGCAAGACAGTTTTGCCAAGATTTAGGTTACAATCACCCCGTGCTTGCACCTTTTATAGGTGAACGCGAAGCAAGCCAAAGCAGTTTATTTTAGCGCCCGATTTATCAGAGAAAACATGAAAGATTACAGCCGTTATTTTCAAGGTTACCCGCCTCAAATCATTGAGCAAGTGTTACAGCTATTTAATGGCGACAGGGCCGCAAAATACCTTAAAGGCAAATACCCTGATGCGCATAGCATTACCAGCGATAAAGCTTTATACAATTACGCCACTGAACTAAAAAAGCGCTACCTTAAAAATGCCCTGCCTTTTGGTCGTGCCGCATTCAAAAAACAAGGCGATATGGTCACAAATGCCTTAGGCACCCATACTTTTCGTATGCAAGGTAAAACCCGAAAACACGATCTTGCCATTAATAGCGACCTGCTTCGCGCACCTGAACCACTTCTCAAAGCACTCGTCGTACATGAGCTGGCTCACTTTAAAGAAAAAGACCACAACAAAGCCTTCTATCAACTTTGCTGCCACATGGAGCCGCAATATCATCAACTAGAACTAGATTTAAGAATATTCAGTGTGTTGGTAGGTGAAGGGAAAAATCCGTATTAAAACTATCAGCTAAAAACTGACGGCTGAAAGCTGACAGCTAAACTTCTGAAACCTCAAACCTTCTTTGCCCTATCAGCTGCCCAGACTCGGTAACCACTTTGACGACCCATTTCCCTGCAGCATTAGCAGGGAAATTCGTTTTATGGCTCCACGCTCGATAGCCCTCTTTACGACCACCAGAAATATCCAAGGCTATGCGGTCAACTTCTTTTCGATTATGCACCCAAACGTGGAAAATTTTTTCATTTAACCCTCGCGGTGCTTTTACCGCACTAAAACTATATAGACCGTTTTCATGTAAGCTCTGCTCAGTGAGTTCTGTTATTGGCGAAAGCGGTTTACGAGCCTGTGCATCTAACTGATATGACATACTCATATCGGTTAAACGCAGTGCCGCAGGTGGCACAAAGCTACGTAATTGCCAAAGCCCAGCACCTAATGTACAAAGCAATAACACCAACAACGGGAAACGCCACCATTTCGCATTGGGCATCAAATTGCCAAGACTGGGGACCGTTAAAATAACCGCTGTTATTAGTGCAATTTCAAAACTTTGGCTGGTCGTTAACTTTAATAAAATTGGTAAGGTAACCGACAGCACGACAAACAAAGAAAAGCTATGAAACACACTAAACCAGACACTGTGCCTTGCAAGCTTTTTATAATAAAGGGGGTCAACAACAGAAACGAATGCACAAAGTATAATTAAAGCGGTAAACGCGGCCTGACCATGGTCCCAGGTTGTCACTGCTAAGAAAAATGGTAAAGCAAAAAACAAACTTTCTTGCTGCACAACTTGCAGCGCAAAGCGCATCACATTAGGCGACACCGCCACACCAAAACGCTCCTCTACTTTATCTCTTAGCCAGTTATCTATTAACAACCACAACCAAGTGACTAATAACAAAATAGAGATAAGCTGCGAAAACGATTCTTTTCTTTCAACAAAGACATAGCTTGCCACACCACTACAAAAAGCCAACACCGCCATCAACCCCGGCCGCTTCTGCATCATGAAAACAAATTTAGTTATAAAGTTTTTTAAGTAATTCATGCAATCATCAAATCCATTTAAGGCTTTATGAGTAAAGCATAAATTGGATGAATGTAGGCTTTAAAACAAGCTTTAAGTTCAAAGCTTTAAGCTGTAAGTTTTGAGCCAAGACTAATTACTCAACTGTATCGATTATGAAGGTTCGTAAATAACAATTTGACTCAACCACCAGTTAAGTTCATCGTCAATTTGCCATGCCTCACATGAATTCAGATGTTTTAAAATTACCTGCTTATCAGACTGACAACACATAGCTTTTAATACAAGATTACCATTTTCCCAAAGTGTTGCTCTTGCTATAAGGCCATTGCCTTTAATTTCGATGTATTGAGCTTTAATTGGCTCACCCAATTGAGCAGAGAGAACCACCTTGAGCTTTTCAATTGTCAAAATTTTAGATTTTGAATTTCTCCAATTATCTAATTCTTGCAGCATTATTTTCCTCAACATAAGAATGTAAGCAATTGCTACCAAGCACTATTTTTATACCGAGGTAGCTTACAAGGCTCTTAACCTAATGAGTCAAAGCAAATTTCCGTTTAACTCATGTGAAATACCTAGGGTAAATTTGCCATACTCAGCTTGATCAGATTCGCTATATTCGAGCCAAAGTTGTTTTGCTTCTAACAAATCAGAAATATTATCAATCTCTCGGACTCCATTAAGTACAACATGTAGAGTCTCCGATTGAGTTTGGAATGTAACAAACACTTGAAACTCACTCCCAGCGCGTTTTAACTTCACTTCATTGACAATAACATCTTGGTATATGTGATTAAACTTCAATTCAATTGCCTATTGAGTTATTTCAGTAGATTAATTTATGTATTACACACCAAGACATTAACTTAATGAAAGCTGAAAAACCATATTTCAAACTTAGGGTTCAGTACCCTCAATTGAATTTCAGCGTTGAAATAAACTCAACATAGAACACTAAGTCTTATAGCCTTTTCAAAACAAAAAAACGCGGCCTGACCCGCACCTCTATTTTATCTGACGGCTGAAAGCTCATGTTAAATAAAAACACTTTTGACTATTCAATCAAACTTGGATAACTTCAGTCGAACACCTAAAATGCTTGAAATTATTTTTTCACAGTGGAGGGGTTGGAGAATAGAGGTAGATTATGCACGTTAAATTGAAATTCACTTTAATACTTTCTTTATCATTACTTTCTATTGGCTGCGCAAAAGCAGAGCAATGTGCAGAGTCAATGCAACTAGGTGAAACTACTTTTTATTCAGAGTGTCGAGGTGCTGAAGCAATTTCATCCAGTACTATACACTCATCAATGAGCCTAGATGAAGCATTCGAGATGATGTTGAATATTTTAGAGTCTAAGGGTGATATTCAAGCTTCAAAAAACGATTTATATGTTTCTATTTTTTCAATAATGCAGACAGAAAAATTTAATTTTAGAGTAACTTCTTTTCCTAACGGGATATTATTGGCTTCTGAGAATACTAGCGCAATTTATCTGAAAATAGATGAGAAAACATGGTTACAAAAGGTTCTGTAACGTACACATTAAAAAATGTTAAATTGCAACTTAAATCGCATTCCACCCTGCATTTATTTACTATTTAGCATTTTATAACAATACACATAACGCCACCCATTTATTGATTCAACAAACCTCGCATTAATATCAAATTAATAACTGAACCCAATATAAGCCCAATATACAATTGAAAAGTTAGTTTCCAGTTAATATTAAATCTTGTTAATAACTGAAATTAACTCCTAATAAAATAAAAGGTAAAGAAAGGAATATCTAATGCCATTAAATGCAAACGTAAAAACAGAGGTTATTAAAAATACTGAGAAGTTTGAAGGACGAGTTCCTCATTTGTATCTTGATACCAGAGGATTAGATACTGTGGGAATCGGTCATCTAATTTAAAACAAAGCAGCCATGGCATCAGTTGTCATGTATAAAAATAATTCAAACAACACGCTTGTGTTAGCTTCATTAGCTGAGAAGCAAGCTGAGTATGACTCGATAAAAAAGCAACCCTATGGCTTTAGTCGCAATGCAAATTTTTACAAATTGCATACAACTTTAATTATGAAAGACCATGATATAGTAGCGCAAAAAGAAAAACACATTTTAAAATTCTATAGTGAACTTACTAAATATTACACCACGTCTAATGGCTTCGCTAAAAGCTTTGATTTAATGCCCTATTCAGTACAGAAAGCATTACTTGATATGGTCTTTAATTTGGGAATAACAAAGCTGCGTACGCAGTATGTAAAAATGAATAACGCCATTAAGAAAGAAGACTGGATTGTTGCAGCAGTTGAGAGTAAAAGGGTTGGCATTTCAAGTTCAAGAAACAACTATGTCAGCAACTTATTCCTTTCTGCCCAAAAACAGTCAATCACACCTTAAGAGGTTAAAAGCATGTCTCAGCAATTATTACGTTTAGGAATATACGTTAGTGTTATTTTTACCTTGTTAAGCGCTTGCTCTACAAGCAACCAACCATCAAAACAACAGCAAAACATTGAAACTGCTTGGCTAAACCCTTTGATATTTGAACAACAAATCGAGACTAATGACTCTTTGGAGGATATCAAATTCAATATTGAGTTTACAGGAACTGACAAAAAGCCATTTTTTGCTAAAGGGTGCTCTTTTGTACTTCAAAGCGGCGATGATATTGTTGTGGACTGGGAGTATGACCGCTGGCAATGGCTTAAAGCCAACTGTGTGGGGGCAAATAGATACTTCAACGCACCAAAAACTGCCTATAGTTTCTGGCCTGAATTATTTGACTACGAAACAATTAAGCACCTTCCTGCTTCGGCGATTCCCAATTTAGGAGGCGAAAGTTTAGAAGGGCGAACTGGTAGTTTATCTTCTTACGATAAAAGCCTTACGTTCGTTGCAGCATCACGTGAAAACAGTATTTCGGTAGAGGTAGATGGTTTAGAGGTGCATTATACTCAAGTTGCACGTGCAGACTTTAATCATGATGGTTACCAAGATATTTTCATCCGTATGGATTGGTTTGTAAAAGATGCGTTTGGGAAAGGAACTGATTGGGTAGTACTAACTAAATTATCCTCAGTTGAAGATCCTATGTTGCTCTGGCGAAATTAGAAAATTAAATATGGATGTGTAATTTAGAATCTATAAACAAATCCACATTGAACTCAACAAACAATTTAAACACAAAAAAAGCGCGGTCTAACCCGCGCCTCTATTTTCTCTGACGGCTGAAGACTGATAGCTGACAGCTCAAGTCTTTGGGTTACAAACCAAGTTCTGCCATAAAATCATCATCTGCATCGTCTGCTTGTGATGATGCTTTTTGCTTTTCAGCTTTTTGTTTAGCTTCGTTTTCGATGATGTCATCCGGATCAACCGCTTCTGAAATATCAAAGTCATGTAGTTTAATAAATTCAGTTTTATCCATGGCTAATTCTAGATAGAAGATATTTTGCTTAGCTGTAGTGAAAGTCACACGGCGTGCTTGTGGTCTATCCATAGTAGTATCAACAGAGATTTGCACCTGTTTATTAATTGCCATCATCTTAGGTTGGTTTTGCGTGATAGAAGTATGCAGCTGGTCGCGTACTTTTGACGTAAAGTCACCAACGATTTGGTTCATCAGTTCGCCAAGTACGTTTGCCACATCATCTGATAAATGGCTTTGTGCAATTTCTTCTTCTGGCATTCCCATGTTACGCATGTAGTCATGGTAAATTTCCATGGCAGCTTGCGCTGTGAAGTTTGTTACCACAAGCCCGGTAAAGCCACCATCGAACAATACAAAACAGCCTATATCTGGACGCATACAGGTGCGGGTAATTTTTTGAACCATGGCAGAATAACTAATACTGTTACCGCTTGCTGAAGACAGAACTCCAGTCACAGAATGACACAGAGTTGATAAGATATCTTCTGTACTGATCACTTTGCTTTTTGTCATTAAACTTCTCTTTTTTGTACTTGTTATTGATAATTCTAGCCAAGCTACTGAATTTATCACTGACTATCCAGTTAAAAATGCTAAAATAGCGGTATTATTTTTTAAAGAGACTGTTCAAGTGACGCAAAAAGACAGTATTTATGCCACTGAGCAAGCGGTTAAAGACTTTAGCTTTGACCAACATGTAGTAGAAGTTTTCCCTGATATGATCCAGCGCTCGGTGCCAGGTTATGCAACTATTGTTAGCACCATGGGTAAGCTGGCTGGTGAGTACGCGCAAAGCAATTCAAACCTATACGACTTAGGCTGTTCTCTTGGTGCTGTAACTTTAAGTATGCGCCGCAATATTCGCACTGATAACTGTAATATTATTGCCGTCGATAACTCAGAAGCGATGGTTGAGCGCTGTAAATTACATTTACAAGGTTTTCGCTCTGAAGTGCCGGTCACGGTTACACTGGGTGATATCAACGATTTAGACATCGAGAATGCCTCTGTGGTTGCGATGAATTTTACACTGCAGTTTATTCCACCTGAAAAGCGCCAAGCGGTGCTTGAAAAGATTTACGCAAATTTAAAACCAAGCGGTGTTTTGCTGCTGAGCGAAAAAATTAGAGGTGAAAATGAGCAATGCGATAATTTGCTCATTGATTTACACCATGATTTTAAACGTCACAACGGCTATTCGGAGCTTGAGATCAGCCAAAAGCGTACGGCTATCGAAAATGTCATGCGCCCTGATCATTTATCTACCCACTTAAACCGATTAAGTGAAATTGGTTTTAGCCAAACGCAAGTGTGGTATCAATGTTTTAACTTCTGCTCGATGATTGCAATCAAGTAATCATCACAACGATATAAAGAGTATTTCATGTCTCAATGGTTTAACCAATTTTACGCTGCGATTGCACAAAGCCCGCTTAGCCACTGGCTCGAAACTTTGCCTGGTCAATTAAAACACTGGGAACTAGAAGCCAGCCACGGTGATTTACCGAAATGGCAAAAAGTGCTGAAAAACTTACCTGAGGTAAGCACAAACCATGTAAATCTTCAGGATAAAGTACAAATTGGCACCGGTGATGAGCTATCTGAAGGTCAGCAAAAACAGTTAACGCATTTATTAAAGCGCATGATGCCATGGCGTAAAGGCCCCTTTAGCTTACACGGTATCGAGATTGATACTGAGTGGCGCAGTGATTGGAAATGGGATCGTTTACTGCCTCATATCGAACCGTTAAAAGGCCGCACTGTGCTTGATATTGGCTGTGGCTCGGGTTATCACTTGTGGCGCATGCGCGGTGAAGGCGCAAATTTTGTGGTGGGTATCGATCCATCCGATTTATTTTTATGCCAATTCCAAGCGATAAAGCATTATCACCAAGATGAAAACGTGCATTTATTGCCGTTAGGTGTTGAAGCTCTGCCAGAGCTAAAAGCATTCGATACAGTTTTTTCGATGGGTGTTTTATATCATCGTCGTTCGCCTATCGACTTTTTAGCGCAATTAAAAGCACAGCTTCGTCCTGGTGGTGAGTTAGTCCTTGAAACACTGGTTGTTGAAGGTGATGAGCACACAGTTTTAGTGCCAACCGACCGCTATGCAAAAATGCGTAATGTATGGTTTATCCCAAGCACCGCGGCATTAAAACTATGGATGGAACGCGTCGGTTTTAAAGATGTACAAGTTAAAGACTGTGCAATCACAACGCTTGAAGAACAACGCAAAACCCAGTGGATGGAAAACGAATCATTAGTCGACTTTTTAGACCCTAATGACACCAGCAAAACCATTGAAGGTTACCCTGCCCCTCTGCGCGCTATTTTAACCGCGAAAGCTTAACAAATAGTGAGAAGTTTCGAGTTTCAAGGTTAAAAGTTCATTTGCCTGATACTTTTGCCTTGGAACTTGAAAACAAAAAACCGGACAACTGTCCTTGTCAAGTCGGTTAAAGTGATTTTTCAACTAGCCGCGCCAGTGCAATTGTTGTAAAATACGCGCGTTTCTAAGCAACCCACATGCAACTTTTTTGAGGAAAACCTGTGAGCGAACAAAAACAGTCTCTTAGCTATAAAGACGCGGGCGTAGATATCGATGCCGGTAATGCACTTGTTGAGCGTATTAAAGGCGTAGTTAAAAAAACCAGACGTCCTGAAGTAATGGGCGGTATCGGTGGTTTTGGCGCACTTTGCGAACTACCAACTGGCTATAAAGAGCCTGTACTGGTTGCTGGCACAGACGGTGTTGGTACAAAACTACGTTTAGCAATCGATCTTAAAAAGCACGACACAGTGGGTATCGACCTTGTTGCTATGTGTGTAAACGACCTTATTGTACAAGGTGCAGAGCCACTATTTTTCCTTGATTACTATGCAACGGGTAAATTAGACGTAGATACTGCGGCTGATGTTGTAACAGGTATTGGTAAAGGCTGTGAGCTTTCTGGCTGTGCATTAATCGGTGGTGAAACTGCTGAAATGCCAGGTATGTACGACGGCGAAGACTACGACATGGCTGGTTTCTGTACTGGTGTTGTAGAAAAATCAAAAATTATCGACGGTACTAAAGTTGCTGCAGGCGACCAATTAATCGCTCTTGCATCAAGTGGTCCTCACTCAAACGGCTTCTCATTAATTCGTAAAGTTCTTGAAGTATCTGGCGCAGACACGAGCGCTGAGCTTGAAGGCAAAACACTTGGCGATCACCTTTTAGAGCCAACTCGTATCTACGTTAAACAACTACTTGAGCTATTCAAGCAGGTTGACGTACATGCGTTATCTCACATCACGGGTGGTGGTTTCTGGGAAAACATCCCGCGCGTACTTCCTGAATCTGCAAAAGCAGTAATCAAAGGTGATAGCTGGGAATGGCCTGTTGTTTTCAACTGGTTACAAGAAAACGGCAACATCACAACACACGAAATGTACCGTACATTCAACTGTGGTGTAGGCATGGTTTTAGTTGTTCCAGCTGACAAACTTGAGCAAAGCTTAACAATCCTTAAAGATCTTGGCGAAAATGCATGGCATATCGGTGAGATCCAAGATGCGAAAGCAGGCGAAGAGCAAGTAGAAATTTTAGGTGGTCGTGACTAATGACCCCTTGTCGTCTTGTTGTATTAATTTCTGGTAGCGGTTCTAACCTTCAAGCCATCATTGACGCGTGTGCGCGTGGTGAGATAAAGGCCGAAATCGCCGCTGTAATTAGTAATAAAGCCGACGCCTATGGCCTTGAGCGAGCAAAAAATGCAGGTATACAAACACGTGTACTAAGCCATAAAGATTTTGACTCGCGCGAGGCCTATGATGCTGAGTTAATGGACATTATTGACAATTTTGAACCAAATCTAGTTGTATTAGCTGGTTTTATGCGTATTCTTACACCTAGCTTAGTGCAAAAGTTTAAGGGAAAAATGTTGAACATTCACCCTTCTTTGTTGCCTAAGTACCAAGGGCTGAATACCCACCAGCGAGCGATAGATGCAAAAGATGAGGTTCATGGTGTTAGTGTTCACTTTGTCACAGAAGAGCTAGACGGCGGTCCCGTTGTTCTTCAAGCCAAAGTGCCGGTACTCGAAAACGATACCGCAGAGACACTCGCACAACGTGTTCATCAGCAAGAACATATAATCTATCCGTTGGTGGTCAAGTGGTTCAGTGAACAACGACTCAAGATGGAAGCAGATTATGCAGTTTTTGACGAAAAGAAACTTCCTGCACACGGCGCGCACTACCCAGAATAAAAATCTAAGTGCCCTACTCGCTTGTGTGGGCACTTTATTACTTCCTACCAGTGTATTAGCTGGCGACCTCACTCAATACGAAGCCAAATACGATGTACTTCGTAAAGGCGAAACCCATGGTAAAGCAGTACGCGAGCTGAAAAAAGCCGCAGACGGTAACTACGTGCTCACTTATCACAGTGAAATCGAATGGATGATTTTTTCAGACTCACGAAAAGAAACATCCATGTTTACTTATCATGATCAGAAAATTTCTCCGCTAAGTTACACTATGGAGCGTTCGGGCACCGGGCCTGATAAAGAGTACAGCTTAAAATTTGATGCTACGCAAAAGCAAGTTCAAAGCAGCCAAAGTAAATACCCTCTTAAAATTGATTGGTCAGATGATTTTCAAGATTCACTGTCTTATCAAGTGCAAGTACGCGAAGAGCTAAAACAAGGTAAAACGCAATTATCGTATCCACTGATTGATAAAAAAGGCAACCTTCGTAATTATGACTTTGAAGTTGTCGGCACAGAAATGATTTCGCTACCTATTGGTAATGTAGAAGCGATTAAAGTAAAACGATTATACGATAACGATAAGCGTCAAGCGCTTGCTTGGTTTGCCCCAGAAATGGACTACATGCTAGTTCGTATGTGGAAAGGTGAAAAAGGCGTAGAGCAATTTGAAGTGCAGCTCAATTCATTCACCGTGACCACACCTGTTAGTGTTCCAAATGAAGTGCAACAAGAAGTGAGTAATGAAGCGCCTGAGTAGCGCTTCATCTTTTATTTAAATCTTTTCGCCCATTTTAAACAGTGCAAACTCACCTGGCTCCATTTTCTGCCAGCGTTCATCATTGGTGAGCGGCCTTGTTGCAATCACAGTAACCACATCGTTCGGTGTGGTTTCTTTTTGAAAATCAATCACCATGTCTGCATCAATTAATGTCGCTTTACCAAACGGTGCACGGCGTGTGATCCAATGTAGGTTATTGGTGCAATAAGCTAAAACATAAACACCATCGGTAAGTAGCATATTAAATACGCCTTTCTCACGCAGCGTATGAGCAAGCTTTGCAGCATAACGAAATACAGACGCCATATTTGATGGGCGTTTAGGGTATTTTTCGCGAATTTTATCGAGCAGCCAGCAAAACGCCAGTTCACTGTCTGTATTCCCCACAGGTCGATAGTAATCTGGTTTTAAATCATGATAATTCGATAATTGCCCGTTGTGAGCATACGTAATTTCACGGCCCCATAACTCACGGGTAAATGGGTGGGTATTTTCAAGGCACACTCGACCACGATTACCTTGGCGAATATGGCTTATCACCGAAATACTTTTTATTGGGTAAGCTTTGACGAGTTTGGCAATTTCTGATTGGCAACTTGGCTCAGGATCTTTAAATGTACGACAGCCTTTGCCCTCGTAAAAAGTGATGCCCCAGCCATCTTTATGCGGGCCAGTATTACCACCGCGTTCTAATAATCCTGAAAAACTGAAACAAATATCCGTTGGTACATTGGCCGACATGCCAAGCAACTCACACATAGAACTCTTAACCTATAAAACTAATCGAAGGAAGGCATGATGGGCTGATCCCTGCCTGCGCTCATTGTTAAACATAGCGTTAAAGATGGCAACTGCTATGCTGAGATTTTCAGAACTATCTGAGCAATTCACAACTAATCGTAAGTATAACGGCGCTGATTATAAGTAATTACTCAACAATTCCTCATCTGCTGTAAATGTTTTTGCACTGATAGCCATTTTTAAAATAATAAAACTCACCAAACAAGCCGTTTTAATCCTTGTTCCCCTCTTGATAATTCGCTTTTCTAGCGCTACTCTAAAAGAGGTGGTCTGACCTCTATTAAGGAATAATCAATGACTCTCATATTTTTACTTGGTTTACTCGTGCTGCTTAGTATTGCGAGTTACCACAGAGCAAGCTGGAATACCTGCTTAGGTATTGCCGTTGCGACTTTACTTGTTGGCACATTTGCTGGCGCGTTTGGCGCAATTAGTTGGCTACTATTCTTACTTATCGCTGTGCCACTTTCTGTGACTGGCGTTCGTCAACAATACATCATTAAACCTATCTTCGCTGCTTTCAAAAAAGTAACCCCGACTATGTCGGATACTGAAAAATCAGCAATCGATGCCGGTACGACGTGGTGGGAAGCGGATCTATTTTGTGGTCGTCCTGACTGGAACAAATTACACCAATACCCAGCACCTAAACTGACTATCGAAGAGCAAGCGTTTATTGATGGTCCAGTTGAAGAAGTGTGCAGCATGCTAGATGACTGGCACGCAACTCACGAACTAACTGATTTACCGCAAGATGTTTGGCAATATCTAAAAGATAATAAATTCTTTGCCATGATCATCAAAAAAGAATTCGGCGGTTTAGAGTTTTCTGCTTATGCACAATCATGTGTACTGCAAAAGCTAACTAGTAAATCAACGTTACTTTCTTCTATCGTAGGTGTACCTAACTCATTAGGTCCGGGCGAATTACTTCAGCACTATGGTACTAAAGAGCAAAAAGATCATTACTTACCACGCTTAGCAAGTGGTCAAGAAATTCCATGTTTTGCTTTAACATCACCAGAAGCAGGTTCTGACGCAAGTGCAATTCCTGATTACGGTGTTGTTTGTAAAGGTCAATGGAACGGCGAAGAAGTTGTTGGTATTAGCCTGACATGGAACAAGCGTTACATTACTCTTGCTCCTGTTGCGACTGTACTTGGTCTTGCATTTAAACTACAAGATCCAGACGGTTTACTGGGTGATGACAAAGAACCTGGTATTACCTGTGCGCTGATCCCTACAGATACTCCAGGGGTCGAAATTGGCCGTCGTCACTTCCCGCTAAACGTCCCATTCCAAAATGGTCCTACTCGCGGTAAAGACATCTTCGTACCACTTGATTACATCATTGGTGGCCCGAAAATGGCTGGTCAAGGCTGGCGTATGCTTGTTGAATGTTTATCTGTTGGTCGTGCAATTACATTGCCGTCTAACTCAACAGGTGGCATTAAAACAATTGCGCTTGCAACAGGCTCTTACAGCCGTATTCGCCGTCAATTCCGTTTACCAATTGGTCAAATGGAAGGTGTTGAAGAATCAATGGCAAAACTTGCAGGTTACGCATATAGCTCTGATGCTGCAGTGAGCATGTCTACAGGGGCTGTTGACCTTGGTGAAAAACCATCGGTTGTATCTGCGATTATCAAATACCACTTAACTGAGCAAATGCGTGAAGCAACGATTCACGGCATGGATGTTCATGGTGGTAAAGGCATCATGCTTGGTCCAAACAACTACTTAGGTCGCGGTTACCAAGGTGCGCCAATTGCAATTACCGTTGAAGGTGCAAATATCTTAACGCGTAACATGATCATTTATGGTCAAGGTGCAATTCGTTGTCATCCATTCGTGTTAACTGAGCTAGGTGCTTGTGCAATTGAAGACCGCGAAGAAGCGCTTGCTGTATTCGATAAAGCATTAATGGGTCACGTTGGCTTTACTATTTCGAACCTTGTTCGTACTAAGTGGTTAGCATTAACAAATGCTCGCTTCACAAGTACACCATACAAAGACGAAACAGCTGAGTTTTATCGTGTTGCGTCACGTTTCAGTGCATCATTAGCATTAATGTCAGATATCAGCATGGCGGTATTTGGTGGTTCATTAAAACGTAAAGAGCGTATCTCTGCACGTTTAGGTGACTTACTAAGCTACTTATACCTTGTATCTGCAACGCTTAAACGTTACAACGACGAAGGCCGTAAAAAAGAAGATTTTGCGCTTGTTCAATGGAGCTGCCAAGATCACCTTTACCACTGCCAACGTGCACTCGCTGACTTAATCAATAACATGCCATCTGCACCACTACGTGCGATGCTAAAAATCATGTTATTCCCATTCGGTCGTCCAGTACGTAAGCCTACTGATAAGCTTGAGCACAAACTTGCTCACTTATTACAAGTACCAAGCGAAACTCGTAACCGTTTAGCTAACTACATTTATCTTAAAAACGAGCCACTTAACCTTGTTGGTCGTCAAGAGCAAACGCTTAAAGACATCCTTGAAGTTGAGCCTCTGTTTGACAAGGTATGCCGTGAAAAAGGCGTAAAACTGCCTTTCTTCCAGCTTGATAAAGTAGCGCAAATGGGCCTAGAAGCAGGCATTTTAAGCCAAGCTGAAGCCGACAAACTAGCTGCTGTTGAAAAAGCCCGTCTTGACGTTATTAACGTTGACGACTTTGACCCAGCAGACTTAGTTGCAGGTAATGTTGCCCGCGGCGAGAGCGATAAAAAAGCAGACGCCGCTTAAGCTAGCAAAACAATTCCAATTGTTATGAAAAACCAAACCAGCGCAAATTGCGCTGGTTTTTTTTGCGCTAAATATTGCTGCAATACACACCACACTGCCCCAATAGGGATGTAAATCAAGTTAGTGCCAAGCATGCTTATAACGACAATGAAAGCCACAGAAAAAAATATAAAGCTCGGTAAAAACTGGCTTAGATAAAACGGCTTATCTTGGTTATTGCTTTGAAAGAACAGCCGATATTTTTTAAAAACAGCCAAGCAATCGAACTGCAGCGAGCTTGTTAGCAACACGCATACTGAAAAAGCCAAAGCCAGTACCAAGTCGCTAAAGTCATTACGCACTGCAATTAGCTGTAATAAAGCGAGCAAGCATGCTAGCAAGACTGAACCACGCCATATTAAGCTCCAGCTATGCTGTATAAAGTAACTAAGCCAAAACAAAGCAAGCGAGTGTACTTTTAACTTATGACTTATTCTTACAGGTGGGAGTAAAATCGAACAGCCGAAAATTGCAATAAAACTTAGATAGTATTGCAGTGAAGTTAAACTAGCAGGCAGTAATACCAAGATAGAACTGAGTAATAAACTATAAAAAAGTGCACCTGGCCTATAAAGAACAAATACTCCACATAGCCACTGCAACAGCATAAACAGTATAAAATGAGGCACTTGTAGCCATTGCTTTAACGATAGGTCGACTGCTATTAGTAAACTGGCAATAAGCCAAGCATTACTTAACAGTAGTAACTTGCAGTCAACACATACTCGCCAAGAGGATTTATATAGACTTCGCTGAAATGCCCTATTTTGCTCATTTTTAATGGCTGGTGCCATGGCCCATAACATTACTGATTCAAGTAAAAGATAAATCACTGCTAATTTTGCACCGTAACCAGGTGCTGCATGGCTATCGACTATTTTACCAAGTCCTAAAAACAACAATAAAACCATACCAAGAAAAGCTGGGCCCAGTACCAGTGCAAACAACAAGCTAAAATTCTTTAACTGAGACAGCATGCTCTTGAGGGTGGTCGTATATGCTAAGTATCGAAAAGAAAGGAATGAGAAGTAACTTGCAAAGGAATTTATCATAGTGATGTGCACTCAAAACCGTGCTGTATAAACACCTCTGGTTCGTGGCTTGTAATGATAATTTGCCCATTAGGTTTATTATCAAGGTAGTCATCAAGTAAGGTAAGCAAAAATTTTATACTTGTTTGATCAAGTGCAGCACTCGGTTCATCTAATAGCAAAAATGGAGCTTGCTTTAAAAAAGCAGTTATAAGCTGACACTTCTTTTGATTGCCACTCGACAAAGCACTAAAGCGAGTATTGAGGTGCTCTTTAAAGTTAAATCCAGTAATGAGTTGCTCAGGCATATCTTTCTTTAACGCCTTGCAACTAAGTTCAATAACTTGTCGCGCAGTTAAAAAATCTGGCAGAGCAATACGGTCGCTAGCAATTGAAACAATGTTTTGCGGCGATTTTAATGCTTGATTATTATATAAAACCTGCCCTGATTGCGGCTTTTCAAGGCCAGCTAGCATCATCAATAATGTTGTTTTTCCTCTGCCATTGGCTGCCTGTAAACAAACTCGTTTACCTTGAAATTGCTTATTATAGTTTTCAAAAACGTGGGCTGAAGCAAAGCGCTTATTGAGGTTGTTAATTTCAATCATGTTTATTCCTTTAATAGTGAAAAAATAGTAACACACTCATATCTCTTATTAGTTACATGATTTGTAACAAATATCGAACGGGTAAAACTTGCGTTTAGATTATGAACAGGCAACACTTTAAAACGAAAAATTAACAAGGAATAATTACAATGAAACCGAGTTTTCAACTAGCAGCTGTTGCATGCGCACTTAGCCTTGCACTTGCAGGATGTTCACAATCAACCCCATCAACTAGCAGCACCGAAAGCGTGCAACAAAGCCAAACTGTTAAACAGTATGACGCTGAAACCTTTTTTGATACAACCTCAATCATGGGCAGCAGCTTTTCACCAAAAGGCGACAAAATACTCGTTAGCAGTGACGAAAGCGGTATTTATAGCCTATACGAAGTAGATATAAAAACCGCCAAAAAAACCCGCTTAACAGATTTTGAAGACAGTACGTATGCTGTGGCTTATTTCCCTAAAGATGAGCGCGTACTATTTACTAAAGACTCTGGCGGTAATGAGCGTTATCACATCTATGTTCGCGAAACAGACGGCACAGTTAAAGATCTTACGCCAGGTGAAGAAACCCGTGCAGGATTTGCAGGCTTCACAGAAGACGGTAAACACTTTTTTATAACCAGCAATCAGCGTGATGCTAAGTTTATGGACCTATATCGTGTTGATGCTAATAGCTATGAAGTAACGCCTGTTTATCAAAATACCATGGGGCTAGATGTCGGTGCGATCAGCCCTGACGGCCGCTTTATTGCTTTATCGAAAAACAATTCGAACAAAGACAGCGATGTATTTATTCTCGATACGCGTAAAAAAACACTGAAACCAGAGCTCATTACCCGTCATGACGACGACGCTAAATATGGCCCAGAAACCTTCTCAAGAGACAGTAAATCATTATATTACTCAACCGACGCCAAAGGTGAGTTTGCAGAGGTGTGGCGCTATGACTTAACGACCGGCGAGCACAGCCCTGCCCTCAAAGATGAGTGGGATGTGAGTTTTATCTACTTCTCTAAATCTGGTCGTTATCAAGTAAGCGGTGTTAATGCTGACGCAAGCACTAAAGTGTCGATAATTGATACCACCACAGGTAAAGGTATTGCCATGCCATCGCTGCCAGCTGGTAACTTACGTGGTGTGAACTTTTCAGCTGATGAAAAGACCATGGCGTTTTATTTAAATTCAGATACCTCACCAAGTAACCTATTTGTTTGGCAACTCGGAGAATCAAAAGCTAAACAGTTAACCAACACATTAAGTGATGCAATTAATCAAAATGACTTGGTTGAAAGCACAATTGTGCGCTTTAAAAGCTTTGATGGTTTAGAAATCCCCGGGGTTTTATATAAGCCTAAGCAAGCTAACAGCAACAACAAAGTACCAGCTTTAGTTTGGGTGCACGGCGGTCCTGGCGGCCAAAGTCGTACAGGCTATAGTGCAATGCAGCAGCATTTAGTCAATCATGGTTATGCCATTTTTGCAGTTAATAACCGTGGCAGCTCAGGCTATGGTAAAACCTTCTTCCATTTAGATGATAAAAAGCATGGCACTGACGATTTACAAGATATTGTTTACGGTAAAAAACACCTGCAAAGCCTAGATTGGGTTGATGCTGATAAAATTGGCATCATGGGGGGCAGCTATGGTGGCTTTATGACCGCCGCAGCTCTTGCCTTTGAACCTGAAGAGTTCAAAGTAGGCATTAATATATTTGGTGTAACAAACTGGGTTAGAACCTTAAACTCGATTCCACCATGGTGGGAAAGCTTTAAAAAGGCGCTGTATGATGAAATGGGCGACCCAGCGACAGACGGTGAACGTCACCGTGCCATTTCGCCACTATTTCATGCTAAAAACATCACCAAGCCATTAATGGTGATCCAAGGTGCTAACGACCCTCGAGTTTTACAAGTTGAAAGCGATGAACTTGTTGCCGCTGTAAAGGCAAATGGTGTGCCTGTCGAATATGTATTATTTGATGATGAAGGCCATGGTTTTACTAAAAAAGAAAACCGCATAAAAGCCTCAAATGCATACCTTGAGTTTTTAAATACCTACTTAGATAAATAGCAAAATTGCAAAGATAAAGAGCCGGTATGATGCCGGCTTTTTTTATGCAAAACACCTGTATAGATTCAAAATTTTACAGTTTACACAGTACTGTATAAAATACTGTATATCTTTACTGGTAAATTTTTCACCTTTTCCAATCATCAAAATAAAACCGTAAAGCACTGTTTAATAACAATTAAATTATTTTGACTAAAATTAAACTGAATCATTGGTTAAAAAATAGCAAAAAAGTACTTGCGCAAAAACACTGTATAAACTACTGTATACACATACTGTATAAACAACCAGTGAGTGAAAGTTATGTTACAGCCAATTACCTTAAGAACAGTTAAAAGCTACCAACAAGATAACGACAAAGCGTCTGTTAATTTAATTCAAATTGAAGACGAAATTTCAGCAACTTTTGAGCTGTTAAAAGTATTGCATCATTACAATAGCCAAAATGCATGGACACTATTAATTGCTCCTGATCATGTTCCTAGTAAAGCCTTACTAGATTCATGTTCGATTGATACCAGCAAACTTCTTGTGATCAGACAAAAACATTTAGTTAATCTTGAGTATGTTCTTAGTTCAGCATTACATAACGGTAATTTTGCTGCTGTGATCACATGGACAGATATTGTAAACAATCATCAACTTGATTCGATGAACTTAAACCTTGAGCAGGCATCTGCTAAATTTTATTGTTTTACAAAAAGCGCTCAATTAAACAATTTAGTACCGCAGCCACAATAGGCTTGTTAAAATAACAATTTATAGTTTTAGGTAAGTTGTTATGACATCACTCACACACTCCCTTTGTCCTTGTGGCAGCGAATCGACTTACGAGCTTTGCTGCCAGCCTTTTCATACAGGTGCAAGCCAAGCTGATACGCCAGAGCAACTTATGCGTTCTCGTTTTAGTACTTACGCACTAAAAGATGCAAAATATGTATTTAGTACCTATGCACAAAGCCAGCAAGCCGCTAACCCTGTTCGCGAAATTAAAGATTTTGCTAATAGCTGCCGTTTTACCAAGCTAAGTGTTTTAGATACTGAACATAACGAGCAAGAAGGTTTTGTAGAATTTAAAGCTAATTACTTTTATCAAAACTTGTATTGTGAGTTACACGAGAAGTCGCGTTTTATTAAAGAAGATGGCCTATGGCGTTACCTAGACGGTGATATAACGCCAGTTGCAGATATTAAAATAGGCCGTAACGACGAGTGCCCTTGTGGGAGCGGCAAAAAATATAAAAAGTGTCACGCTCTTTAGTTACCATTAACCTGGTAAATCCAGTCTAAGGCTTGGGTAATCGTTGTTGGGAATGCGGTTGCATGGCGTGCCTGAGGAATAACAAATAAATTTGTTATAACCAGCGCGCCGCTTTGTTTATTAATTTTAGCTGCTAATTGCCTTGCGCCCGACACCATTTTTTCACCTTCGCTTTCTTCAAGTTCACCCACTGCGATGTAAACTTTTGTTGTGTTGGCAGCTGGTTTTACAGCCATAGCTAATATTGAGTTTTCTTTAAACCACACTGAAGGACTGCCGATAATATAATTTGAAAAAAGCGAAGGCTCAGTGAATAAGGTATAAGCCGCAAATAAACCGCCAAGTGAGTTACCGACTAACGTACTTTTTTGGGTTGTTCTGTAGTGAGCCTCAATATGAGGCAATACAGTATGTTTTAGGTAGTTTAGATACTGACTTGCTCCGCCTGTTTTACGCTGCCAATTTTTATCTTCAAATGGCGTATAGTCATAAATACGGCTATTGAGCCCAGATACACCTTTTTGATATCCAACTGCAACGATAATTACCTCCTCTATAGCCACCGAATTCATCATAAAGCGACTAGCACCAGAGGCAATTGGCAAACTGTAGTTTGCATCTAACAGGTAAACAACTGGGTGGCGCTTCTGGTTCTGCTTTTGGTAGCTGCGTGGCAATTTAATCGTAATGGGGTATTCGTTTTTGGTATGTTTATCTTTAAGTAACACAGTATTAGTACGTGGCAAAGTAAACGGCTCAGCATTGCTTACAGAGCTCACACTCAAAAAACTGATCACAATAACTAACAGTAAATAAGGCATAGTTAATCCTTTAGCCACTTCTTAATTGGTAACAGCCACTCATCTTTTGGTTTATAAAATGCGCCATGGGAGAGCCCTGTATTAATGCTTATTTCTTCGAACTTGGTTACGTCACTTCTATCAATTAAAAATTGGCAAGAGCCAACCTGATCTGAGCGCTCAAAGATAGAATACACTTTGCCATAAGCCTTAACTGATGTGTGATTTTTTATAAGGCCTGCACAACCTGCCAATATAATTAAGTTAATATGTGTACGTTTAAGTTCATTAGCCGCCAGGATCGACAATGCCCCGCCCCGTGAAAAACCAACCAAACTAATGTTCGACTCAGCAACACCGACACTGATCAATGCTTCAACATCTGCAGCGAGTTTTTTCGCAAACGTAAATGGCTCAGTACCTTTTGGCCTGTGATAGGCAATTAAATGATAGCTTTCATCTGCCAGTGCTTCTTTTACAGCCACAAAATCATAAACCCCAAAGGTTTTGTGAACAGGCTTAGGGTTTGTCCCTTCAACGATAAAACCATGTGAATAAAAAACGTAGTGACCATGCGGGTCAATCTCTGTAGGAAACTGGCTGTAAATAGTGCCAGCGCAAACAGGCAAAACCCAGCATGCACAGAGTAAAATTACGGTACGTATCACAAGCATTCCTTTAAAAATCACGTTACACCTAATAGAAGATAATAACACCTAAAAAATAATATCTTAGCAAACAACTAAACCCTACTCTCAGTAATTTTAATTAAATATCAAATTACTAATCGCAAGCTGTATCACGATTTAAACTGCAAGTTTCAACTTGAGGTAAATTCATGGAATTTCATAGTTAAACTACAAAAAACCTTATGACAACGCTGTCAATTATTTATAAAAAGGCGTATTGTAAAAAAGCAGTTAAAATAACCACATATTTTAGACGTCTAGACGTTGAAAAAATAAATTCTAAGGCGTAGTATGTTCGTAATCTGAGTTAGACTCACATTTTCCATGAGATTTTTTAAAGATGATTGATATAAAGCACCTAAAAACCATAGCGACCCTTAAAGAAACAGGCTCTTTGGTCAATACCGCCCGTGAGTTGTTTTTAACTCAATCGGCTTTATCGCATCAAATTAAAGATCTCGAGAATAAGTTAGATTGCCAGCTGTTCGAACGTAAAACACAGCCTGTGCGTTTTACTCCGCAAGGTATGCTACTTCTGGAGCTTGCTAATGAAGTATTACCTCGTGTTGAGGCAACAAAATGTCGGTTAAAAGAAAGCCTTAACCAGCCAATCTCAAATTTACGTTTAAGCGTTGAGTGTCATGCCTGCTTTCATTGGTTGCTCCCAACCATCAAAGAATTTAATAATTTTTGGCCTGATATTAAAATTGATTACGAGCGCGGCTTTAGTTACGACGCCATTCCAGATTTAATTAATGATGAATTAGATCTAGTGCTGACTTCTGATATTCGTGAACCCGATCAACTTGAGTATGCTCACCTGTTTGATTTTAAATTAAAACTAATCGTTGCACCGGATCATGAGCTAGCAAAAAAAGCCTATGTCACCGCCCTTGATTTAAAAAACGAAACAATTATTTCGTACCCTATTCCCCGTGAGCGCCAAGACATCTTTAAACATTTTATTCAAAATGCACGCTTTGATGGCACGCTTAAAACGGTTGACCAAGGCTTATTGATATTTCAATTAGTGAGTGCAGGTATGGGGGTTGCAGCATTACCAGACTGGCTAGTCACTCCTTATGAAAGCCAAGGACTCATTAAGTCTATTCCGTTAGGTGCACTAGGCCTTACTCGCCCTATGTATTTAGCGATGAAAAAGAATATGAAAGATAACCCAGTTTATCGCCACTTTTTAAATACGTGTAAGCAAAATAACGGTCGCTAAAACAAGGCAAAATAACTAACATAGCTGCATAAATTACTAATAATGTTAATACATGTTTGAAATTAAAAAGATCATTGGCTCTTTATTAATGCCCCTGCCGTTGCTCGGGCTGCTTACTTTAGTGATGGTATTTTTAGCCATTGCACATAAACGCAAAGCACTCTATTTTGGCTTTGTTAGCATTTTAACTTTAATGCTGATAAGCACGCCATTTGTTGGTCAGTCACTGATAGCTGCAAGCAATAACCCTGCATGGCAATTTAACCAAGCAAAACACCCTAAACTCGATAATATTGTGGTACTTGGCTGCTCTATAATGCCCAACTCGCGCCTTCAAGCAAACCACCAGCTAGGCGATTGTGCGCTTGCTCGATTACTTGAAGGTGTTAAGCTTGCCTATCACTACCCAAATGCCACCCTCTATGTATCAGGAGGCGGTTTTGCTAATACCACCAATAGTCAGCTCATGTTTGAAACAGCAAAAGCGTTGGGTATTTCTGCGACGAGAGTTAAACAAAACCCTCTCGCTATGGATACCGCAGAAGAAGCGAAACGACTTGCCATTTATTTAGTCGATAAAAAAACAGCGCTTGTCACCTCAGCGAGCCACATGCCACGTGCGAAAGACTTATTTAATGCACAAGGCATTGATGTGATACCAGCGGCAACCGACTTTCAAGATTTTAGTCAGTATCCAACGTATAAGCAGTTTATACCTAACATTGCAGTACTTGTTGCAGTGACCAGAGTCGCGCATGAGAAAATTGGCAGTGCTTGGGTGAGTGTGCGCCGCTGGATTGATCCAGAAGCGCTGTAGAACAATCAGACTGGATTGTCGATATCGATAAACGTCACATCAAAACCATGCTGCTCAGCTAAAAGCTCGCCTAAGGCTTTAATGCCATAACGCTCAGTAGCATGGTGACCAGCTGCAAAAAAGTCGATACCTTGCTCGCGTGAACTATGAATCGTTTGCTCAGAAGCCTCACCTGTAAGATAAGCATCAATCCCTTGGGCAGCTGCTAAATCAATATACCCTTGTCCGCCACCTGTGCACCAAGCGATGGTTTCAATTTTCTCTTTTCTTACCAAACTAGCTAATGGTGCACGGTTAAGTACTTGGGTTATTTTAGCGGTAAACTCTTCACCACTTAAAGGTGTTTTTAAACGCCCTTTCACCGGCACACTATTTGGACCAGATTCAAGCCCACCTGTGAACTCAATATCAAGTAACTTAGCCAGTTGCGCGTTATTACCAATTTCAGGGTGTATATCTAGCGGTAAGTGATAGCCATATAAGTTAATATCATTATTTAAAAGCGCTGCAATACGGCGCTTTTTCATGCCCGTGATTGGCTGAGATTCCCCTTTCCAGAAATAGCCGTGATGTACCAAAATAGTATCTGCATTTTCTGCAATAGCGGCATCAATCAATGCTTGACTAGCTGTGACACCCGTCACTATCTTTTTTACTTCGCTCGCACCTTCAACTTGTAAGCCATTTGGGCAAAAGTCAGCGATAGAATCAGGTTTAAGAATGTCGTTTAATAATTGAGTAAATTGTTTGCGTTGCATATAAAAATCGTCCTTCAACCCTCTATTTTGTGCAAATTTTGGCGTTTATGAGTGAAAAATGGAAGGAAAATCGCAAAAAATTGAAAAGTAAGCTGAAAATAGGTATAAATATATATTCTTAATCTGTGTTTACAACGTATAGGGTCTCTGATGAGCAAACTAGACAAAACAGAAGTGTTAAATGCCTTCGAAGCAGCATACGAAGCAGCGAATGGTAAGAAACCTGAAATCACAACAAAACCTGGTTGGTATAGCATCGACGGTGGCAAAAATATGCGCCTTGCTGATGTTGCAGCACTGACTGAAGAGCTCACTTCTGGTAAAACAGCTGAGCCTAAAGCAGAAGAAGCACCTAAAGCACCAGCGAAAAAAACCAAAACTAAAACCGCTGCACCGGCTAAAACAGCTAAGAAAGCATCGTTCACTGTTGTTACAGCAAACGATGACGGTTACAAAGCTGAAGAGCTTTGGATTGTTAACCTAGCTGAAAAAGACCACGATTGTCGTTTACCGCGTGGTGTTGTGTAATCAAATTACACTTAGCAATTTTAAAAACCGCTACTCGTTAGCGGTTTTTTTATGGCTGATCATTTGGCTAGTTATAATCCATTGACTAAATTGGCCAAACAACACAATAAATACGGTTCCAATCAATACAGGCATCACTAAAAAATCCCAGCTTTGCATAGATTGCATTATCAAAATTGGGTTTGCGCCTGCAGCAGGATGTACTGTGTCCGTCAACATCATTAGGCTAATTGCCAACCCTGTGGCTATAGCAATTTCAACAGGCCCTACTCCGACATAATTTACAAATACGACACCGATTAGTGCAGTTAAAAAGTGCCCACCGATAACATTCTTCGCTTTCGCAAGCGGACTATGTGGCACACCAAATACCAACACCGCAGTTGCTCCAAATGGGGCCATCAACCACACACCAAAACTTCCTAATTGCTGTAAATAGGCCAACACAAAAATTGCCATACAAGCAAATATACCCGCAATGGCCGCCTTGCTTACTTTATTCTCCATAAAACCTCCAATAGGTAGACCGACTTGTCTACCTGGCAAATAGTAGACAAGTCGGTCTACTTCTGTCAAGCTGTCATTAGTCACCCAATGAGGCCATGTTATGGATAAACGAACACATATTATTTTGACCGCCCTGTCACTTTTTTATCAAAAAGGCATTCATAGTGTGGGGATAAACGAAATTATTAGTGCGGCGGGTGTCGCCAAAAAAACCATGTACCACCATTTCACAAGTAAAGATGAATTGTTACTCGCGTGCCTTAGTGAGCGCCATACCCGATTTTTAAATTGGTTAACGCAAGCCACCAGCAAGCTAACCACTGTTGAAGAGTTTAAAGTCGCTTTGATCAGCTGCCATGAAGCTTGGTTTAACTCTGAAGTGACTGAGTTAGGTGATTTTAATGGCTGTTTATTTATTAACACTGCCGCTGAGTTTGCTGATCCTGCAAGCCCGATAAATCAAGCCTGCAAAGAGCATAAAATGGCAGTACAGCAGTTAATTAAACAGCGTCTATCAGCGTGTGAAAACATGGAAAGCTCGCAGCTCGACTCACACAGCCACTATTTAATGACGCTGGTAGAGGGCATGATCTGCCAAGCAAAACTAGTAGGAATTAAACAGTTTCCTTATTTAAAGCAATAAATAAACAATAAAAAAGCGGCACAATGGCCGCTTTCAGTTTAGATTTTTGCTATGTTAGATTTTTTCAAAATATAGCTTTTCGCGTTTTTTCTCACCCACTTCGTTCATGGTTGCAGCATCAAATAAACGACCATTGATCATAGTGTAATCGATTTTATCTGTATCACGAATGTTAGTTAGCGGGTTACCGTCAATAACAATTAAATCGGCAAGTTTACCCGGCTCAAGAGAACCGATGTTGGTATCAAGGCCAATGTATTTTGCAGGATCTAAGGTTGCTGCACGAATTGCTTCAAGTGGTGTCATACCACCTTGCGCAAACATCCAAATTTCCCAATGTGCCGCTAAACCTTCACGTTGACCGTGAGCACCAAGGTTTACTAAAACACCTAAGTCTTGCAGCTCTTTAGCAACACGGGCATTGTTAAAGTGGTTATAGTGATGATCGGGCGCCTTAACACGACGCATTGAGCGAGGCAAAAGCTGATTCTTTGGTACAAATTTACTTAAGCGTGGGTGATTCCACACATCTGTCTTGTCGTACCAATAATTTTCACCCCAAATACCACCGTAAGCTACACCCAGTGTCGGCGTATAACCCACATCGCTTTGAGACCAAAGCTGGCGAATATCATCGTAAATATTGGCAACAGGAATTGAGTGTTCAATACCCGTATGACCATCAACTACCATAGTTAAGTTATGCTGCAGTAATGAACCGCCTTCTGGCACAACCATCATTTCAAGTTCACGACCTGCTTCAATAACTTGTTGGCGCTGTTCACGACGAGGTTGGTTATATGATTTAACACTAAACGCACCTACTTTCTTTAAACGCTCAAGATGGAATTTAGCATCTTCTAACGAGTCAATATGCGATGTATAACCTGGCATATTCGCACCATATAAGATGGTACCTGTAGAGAAAATACGAGGGCCGACAATCATGCCTGCTTTTTGCATTTCGCTTGCAGCAAAAATCTCAGTGGTATCGTTTGATGGATCATGAATCGTTGTCACGCCTAACGCTAAGCCCGCTAAGTTCTTCCAGTTTTGCTGTGGAATGATCTCATCGCTGCCTTGCGAGCCATGCGCATGCGCATCAACAATACCCGGCATAATCGTCTTGCCAGTTACATCTATTACTTCTGCGCCTTTAGGAATAGCAACGCTGTCTTTACTGCCAACCGCTTTAATATGCTTACCATCAGTAACAATAACGCCGTTTTCAATGACCTGCTCACCGTTCATGGTGATAATACGCGCACCAGTTAACGCAAAGATTGATTTAGGCTCCGCCATGGTTTTTGTAAAACCGATGTTGTCACCGCTTTTAACTTTAAAGTCAGTCTCTGCATTTTGGTTAATATCAAATAAACCCGCTAGGCTTGCATGATATAACTCTGGGCCTAAGCTCCAATAAAGTTTATCGCTTGTGCCACTCCAACTGATGTTTTCACCCGCGCGAACAGAAAGCTGCTCAATTGGGAATTGACTATCTTTAGGGCCAATATTAATGGTTTTGCCACGCTCAACAAATGGCGTAACAAATACTTTAAAACGCTCTGCAAACGCTAAGTATTGGCCATCTGGTGATACTCTAAACTCTGTAGCATGTTCTGATTCGTAAAGTTTACGAACTTGCTTTGATTCAAGCTCAACAACACTTAATGTTGGTTTCGGCCAAGGGCTCATCACATAAATACGGTCATTCGCTGCACCAAATTGCGGCTGATAGCCTGATTTAGTGATTAGCGTCGCTTTACCGCCTTTAGCACTTACTGAGTAAATACCTGGCTCTAATGACCATGTTGGGTTAAGGATACTGCCGCCAGATGCTTTACGGTAAACAACCGTTTTGCCATCTGGGCTGAAAGTTGGCTCTACATATTTACCCGGCTCTTTAGTAATGGTATCGCCACGGCCACTGCGCGCAGATACTACACGTACTGAGCCCTGTTCGTTATCATCCCATGTGGTGTAAACAATCTTCTTACCATCACGAGAGAACTGCGGGAATAATTCAAAGTGGTCGTCTTGCTTAGTCAGGCGCTTTACTTTGCCAGACTCTAAATCACGTTTATAAATATGGCCTAGCGCTTCAAATATAGCCGTTTCACCATCCGGTGAAATTTGTACATTACGCAGCATTTTCACATCAAAATTATCGCTATCGATGTTTTGTGTAAAACGCACGGCTTTTTGAATTTGCTTATTGGTCTCCACTTTAAACGGAATAGTCGAGACAGACTTATCATCCACATCTAGCTTATGAATTGACCCACCCGCCCAAAAGACCAGTTGTTCGTTATCTGGTGTCCAAGCAATTGTTGGGTATACGCCATGAATTGCCCATGTCTCTTGCATATCACGCTCAAGCTCGCCATACAGCTTAGTATGCTCACCGGTGTGAAGATCATATAAGTACAAGCTTGTTTGGAAATCATCGCGCTTAATATACGCAAGCTTTTTACCATCTGGTGAAGGTGTTGGTCGAATAGCCCCACCCATGCCATCAATAATTGTTTCAATCTCGCCAGTTTCACGGTCATAGCGTTTAATTTTATAAATACCCGCTACAGAATCTTTAGAGTAATGGAATGTTTTACCCGGCGTTGCATCATGCGAGAAATAAACATAACGACCATCCGGTGAGAACATCGGCTCGCCTAAGTCTTTTTGGTCGTTCTCACGTGCGGTTAGCTGCACACCTTTACCACCCGCTTTGTGGTAAAGCCATACTTCACCAGCCCCTAGAGAGCGGCTTGCAGTAAAGTGCTTACGCGCAACTAAGTAGTCACCATCTGGGCTCCAAGCTGGGCTGTTTAACAAACGAAATGTTTCGTTCGTTACGGCTTTTTGGTTTTCACCATTTAAATCCATAACCCAAATGTTATCGCCACCACCTTGGTCTGAAGTAAACGCAATGTGCTTACCATCAGGGCTAAAGCGTGGTTGCATTTGCCATGCAATATCACTGGTTAATTGCGTTGCTGTGCCACCTGACATTGGCATGGTATAAATATCGCCGAGTAGGTCAAACACCACTGTTTTACCATCAGGGCTAATATCTACGTTCATCCACGTGCCCTGCTCAACACTAATTTTAGCGTCTAGGAATTGGCCTTTAGGTGCGTCCACCTGCCATTTGTCGTCATTTGATTGCTCAGCTGCCGCCACTTGCCCAGTTAGAGCAAGTGAAATAGATACAGCGAGCGCTGTATGAAGCATTTTCTTCATTGAAATCTCACTTTTTATTGTTTTGCTTATATGCACACTTTTAAGATTGCACCAAATAGCATAGCAAGATTCCAGTGATTCGTGTTAAACAGACGTAAATAGTCGACTAATGCCACGCAATCGGATCAAACTGATAAAAGCCAACCAGTAAATGATAAATTTCTGGGTCAAATTGCCTGAGTTCAGCGGGTTTTTCTAAGAAAGTTTCGGTAATAACTGCAAAAAACTCTGCCTCGTTGGTCGCGCCATAACTATGGATAACATGAGGCATGCCATAAGCTAAATGGGTTTTCAGTTGATTAAAGGCGCGGCTAAATACTTTTGCCCACTTTTGATAATCTTCATTACTCGCAAGCAGTGGTGTACCCGTGGTTTTGCCGGTTTCTTGGTCGAGCTGATGGGCAAATTCATGAAACACTAAATTATGGCCATCGCTTGGTAAACGGTTCCCCTCAAGGACATCATGCCAACTCAATACCAGTGTTCCGCCTGGCCATGATTCACCTTGACGCACCGTATTGTGATAACTAACAAGTCCGGCATTATCGCGGGAAGTTTGCGGGGCATAATACGCGCTTGGATATAACAGGATCTCTTTTACATTACGATACAGTGGCCATGGTTTATTAAGCACTAAAACACAGGCATCGGCTGCCACAATCAGCTTCATTGCATCATTAAGCTTAAGGCCATCACAACCGATAAAGCGTTTTTCATTTAAAAACCAAACGATATGACGCTCCAGCTTTTCACGATCGGCATCCGTCATCTTTCGGTAGATGGGCATATATTTTAACAGCAGATCTTTTTGCTGAACATTGAGGGAGTTATTTAGGTATTTTTTCTGCCAAAAGTGATTACGGATATCGTCCCAGCGCCAGTAACACACAACAAAAATTATTAAAAAAAGTATCAAAACCAGGTTAAGCATTACTATCGCCTAAAAAACAATCTTGATACTTTAATGTGTGCAAACAAAAAAAGATCAATTGTTTACACACATTTTTATTTTTAAAGCTGATTAATCGAGCGTAATACAGCCTTGATTATAAATAAAAATTTGGTTCCGGCCGTTATTCTTCGCATTGTATAAAGCGTTGTCGGCGTGTGATAGCAAGCGGTCGTAGTCTGCAACTTGCGCGTTATCTGCCACACCAAAACTTACCGTTACAGAAAGGCTATCTGCTAATTCTGAGAAATCGTAACCCGCTATCTCTAAACGGATAATTTCACATAATCTTGCGGCCTCTTCAGCGTTTTTGTATGGAAACAACAGGGTAAATTCTTCACCGCCCCAACGCGCCGCATAACCTTCATCAGGGAAGTTCATGCGCAGTAAACGAGCAATTTCACAAATCACTTTATCACCAATTAAGTGCGAGAAATTGTCATTAATGAGTTTGAAGTGATCAATATCCATAATCGCAATACTAAGCGTTTTATTATCACGTTGGAACTGACTAAAGTTTTCAGACAGCCATATATCAAAGGCACGTCTATTCGGTAATTGCGTTAATTGGTCATGATTCGCTAAATGAGCAAAGGCATCGGCTTGCGTTTGCAAATCATGCATTTGCTGTTCAACTTTTTCAGTTAACTCAATTTCAATGCGCTTGTAATGATATAAGCGGTATTTATAAATGGCATAAGCAGCAAAAAGCACTGCAACTAAGATAAATAATTTAAAGCTGGTTTTCTGCCAAAAATAAGGGGCTATTTTAAACCGCAGTACTTGTTCATTATCTTGCCAATCACTATTTGGATACCCAGCGCGCACTTTAAAGGTATAGTTACCCGGTGGTAAATTAGTGTATTCGGTAATGGCCAAGCGCCCCCTGTCTACCCATTGTTGATTGTAACCACTTAATTGCGTTTGGTAGTTTAAACGCCCGGGCATGATAAAACTAAGCCCAGCGTAATTAAACGAAACACGAGAAACACCAGCAGGTAAGCTCAACACCTCACTTCCAACGGGTAAAGTAATGGGTTTGCCATCGACTTCGAAGCTTTCAATAACCGTCGATAGTCGGCGTTTACTGGCTTCTTTTAAACGCTCTGGTGTCGCAATAGCAACGCCTTTTGCTGTGGCAACCCATACTTGTCCATCTGAATGAAGTACAGCAGCAGGGTTTGAACCACCATTAGCTTGCGCGCTAAGCATGCCATCGCCTTCATCATAAAGCTGCATCGAAACACTCATTGGCTGAACTTTTTCAGGATTATCTAGCAGTGCTACTAGCTGAGCTTTATTGACTTGAATAACACCGCGATTACTGGTCAGCCACAGTGAGTCACCTTGTTCAATGACTTGGAACAGCTTATCGACAGGTAAACCTTGATCTCGACCAAATAAGCTCATTTTATCTGTACTGAGATTGTAACGAACGAGACCTCTATCGGTTGCAAGCCACATTTTATCGCCATCTAAGTAAAAGCCGAATGCATACTCAGTGCTGAACTGCGTTGGAAACTCAAGTGTTTTAAACTGCTCTGTAACTGGGTCAAAAATAGACACACCGACGCCCGTGCCAACCCATAATCTACCATGGTCATCCTCATTAAGTGCCATTATGAAATCACCGGCTAGGCCATCCTCCGTGGTAAACGAATGAATTTGCCCTGCAGGGTCTATCTTGGTTAAGCCTGCAGCGGTACCAACCCATAGATTATCAAAAGCATCAAACAACACAGCGCGAACTTCGTTACTGATCAGGCCATTACTGCGGTTTTTTACTGGGTAAATTTGCCCATTAACCACTTTCATTAAACCGGCAGTATAAGTGCCTAGCCAGACTCCGCCCTGCTTATCTTCAGTTAAACTTAAAACGGATAGTGGGTCTTTTTCATAGGCTTGGGTAAGGGTTGTGAGCTTGCCATTTTCAATACGATTTAAGCCATTACTACTGCCCACCCATAAGCTGCCATCAGAATGCGATAACACGGTACGCACATAATCAGATGCAAGCCCACGACTTTGGCTCCAATTCGTAAATGGTGCTTCGCGCAGGCGGAATAACCCGGCATTCGTGCCAACCCAAATACTTTTTTCCCGATCGAGCAATAAGGATAAAATACGGTTGTTGGGTAAGCCATCATCTGCCGCTAAGTTTTCAAGGCCTAAACTGCTAAGTCTAAATACCCCTTTATTGATGGTGCCAAACCACAAATCGCCTTGTGCATCTTCGAGTAAACTAGCAATTGATTCGTTGTTAAGGACGGGATTAATAGCAACAAACTTATTATTTTTCTTTTGCCATGCCCCTTTTTCAGTGCCGACAATTAAAGTGCCTGACTCCGTTAGTAACAAGGTAAACACAGAAGCATTTGGAAGCCCTGAGTCTTCATTGATCTTACTAACTTGCTTATTCTCTATTTGATAAAGACCATCACTGGTCGCAGCCCAAATCACGCCTGTTTTGTCTTGTAAAAGGCGGTAGGCACTTAACTTATCAAGCAGTTTTTGCTCAGTGGCAGTTTCAGAAGCGCGGTATACAATACCTTGCCCTTCAAGTGCCAACCAAAGCTCACCTTGTTCAGTAACAAGTGCATGATTAACCATGGCTGATGAGCTTGGTAATGCGCGCCACCCTCCTTGTGAGCGAAGCGCAATGCCACCACGGGCACCCACGATATATAAATCGCCATTTTCCATTGCAATAAGGCTACGTAGGCCAGAATCAGGTAAGCCAGGTATTTCTGTTCGAGTAAAGAGTTTAAACTCGCGACCATTAAAACGGGCAAGCCCTTCCCAAGTTGCTATCCAAATGTAACCATCTTTGGTTTGCGCTACACCATTGATACTATTGTGAGGAAGGCCGGCGCGAGTACTCCAAGTCTCTGTAAAATAGTCACTTAAAGAGAGGCGTGCAGATTCTGCAACCGCGCTGAAACATAAAAAAAGGAAAATACAACTAACTACCCGCACCATTAAACTAAAACCCTGATATTTATTATCGTTCTATTCAGTGATGTAGTTATGCGAAGTAAAGTCATCCCTAACTTCAGATAATACTACATTAGTTGCAATTTTTACTTACTTCGATAACATTTAGCAAGAATCAATTACAAAAATTCGTAATTTTTTCTTGCAGTATTTTCACAAATCTTGCTACATGCAGGCCATCCATCAAAGCATGATGCACATCGATTGAAAGCGGCATCTTGCCAGTTTGTACGTCATATTGGCCAAACACAAACTTGGGTATACCTAGACCATGCCCTTCACTCACCGCATGCGAGAAGCCGGTAAAATTAAGCCATGGTAGCACTGAGATATGAATAAGATCAGGCTGCCCTTCTGTTGCAGCAAATGCATCAGAGAAAAATGGTTTTGCTTTACTTGTTTTACCCACAGCAATCGCGTGTTTTGAAAAATCTTCCATCGACGCTTGTTTTTCAAAATAACTAAAACGAAAAGTTTCATCTTCTGCAAGCTCTACCACACTGCCTCTTACAGATGACAGTTGTACGGGCAACAAATCAATAATACGTTGACGCATTGGTGCATAGTCATGACATGCTTCAAGTGTTAGGTAAACATAGCTGTGAAAGAACGAATACGGTTCTGCTTTGCACTTGTTATATAGAGCCGCCATATCGAGTGAAACACATACATTAAAATATGGCAGAGAAAATTCTTTGAAAAAAGCGAAATGCTGCTTACGAGGCCAAGTATCAAGATTGATTGGGGTTATTTCACAAGGCTGAGTTTTCATTAGGCGTCCTCGAGATTTAAAAACCGAGTGTACCGAGATAGTTAGCCTTCGTCATTTTGTTGCGATAAATAACAGAGACAAAAAAGGTGCGACTTGCGCACCTTTTTACCTGTAAATTTATCGATTTACTAAATTATAAGCCGTTTTCGATGATTTCTAATGCGAGTTCATCGGCAATTAAATGCGTCGACTTTTGCTCTTTTTCAGAGCGAGCAAAGATTTCTGTTAGCGTATCAAAAATGCCTTCAACGTGCTTCGTTGATGCTTCTGCACTATAACCTGCTGGTGCAGTTTCGTAATAAACGTTGATGATACCACCTGCGTTAATTACGTAATCTGGTGCGTATAAAATACCTTTTTCGCGGATGATCTCACCGTGACGAGACTCTGCTAATTGGTTATTCGCACAACCTGCAATAATTGTTGCTTTTAAACGCGGGATAGTCGTGTCATTCACCGTTGCGCCAAGTGCACATGGTGCATACACATCAACATCTAAGTCGTAGATTTCATCAATACCCACAGCCGTTGCATTGAAGTCATTTACAACACGCTCAACAGCTTGTTCGTTGATATCTGTTACAAATAATGTTGCGCCCGCTTCATGTAGGTGTTTACAAAGGCCATATGCTACTGCACCTAAGCCTTGCACGGCTACTTTGATACCAGCAAGATCTTGATGACCTCGTTGATGTTGTAACGCCGCTTTAATACCTAAGAATGTACCATATGCTGTGAACGGTGAAGGGTTACCACTTTTACCTTCAAGGCCTAATACATAGTTAGTTTCTTTATTCATGATAGCCACATCATCACAAGTGATGTTTACATCTTCAGCTGAATAGTAGCTACCACTTAAACGCTCTAACTGACGACCAAATGCACGGAAAAGTTGCTCTGATTTAATTTCTTTAGCATTACCGATGATCACTGACTTACCGCCACCAAATGGTAAACGTGCCACAGCATTTTTGTAGGTCATACCTTTTGATAAGCGAAGTGCATCAGTAACAGCATCTTCATCAGTTGTGTAGTCCCACATTCTGCAACCACCAACCGCTGGACCTAACTTGGTATTGTGAACCGCGATAATAGCTTTTAGGCCTGATTCTTTATCTGAACAAAACACCACTTGCTCGTGGTTATCAAAGTCGACTTTATTAAATACAGCCACAGTTAAATACTCCGAAATTTTCTTACCCTAAAGGGTGTGAGCGCTGAAAGTGCCGAGACTTTATCACTTCGTATGCTCCCTTACCACTAAATGAGATGATAAAACTAAGCAAAGTTCTCAGGCCGAAATAACAACTCAAAAACTAACACTTTATGGAAAAAATATACCAGTCAACGTACGAATTAAGCATTGTTAATTCAAAACAAAATATTAACATCGCCAACTTTATTACGTGAACGTAAAGGTAAAGTATAGCGTAAAGAAAAAATGACAAAAAAATTATGCTGATAAAGCCAAGTAAAATCAGCTTTTAAAGAGATGTTAGAGAAATAGCTGAGACTGGTCAGAGCTGAAAAAAAACGGCGCAGGTGCGCCGTTTTATGAAAAGAGTTTCAAGATGGTTATTTTAATTTGCCATCAAGTTCTTCGATTTTTGCTTTCCAAATAGCAGGGCCTTGCGTATGCGCATTGGCACCTTCACTATCAACAGCAACGGTTACTGGCATATCTTCTACTTCAAACTCGTAGATTGCTTCCATACCTAAATCTTCGAACGCAACAACACGTGCTTTCTTGATTGCTTTAGATACAAGGTAAGCTGCACCACCTACTGCCATTAAGTAGATAGATTTATTGTTTTTGATTGATTCTACTGTAGCAGGACCACGCTCTGCTTTACCAATCATACCGATGATGCCCGTTTTTTCTAACATCATATCAGTGAATTTATCCATACGAGTCGCAGTTGTAGGGCCAGCAGGACCTACCGCTTCATCACCCACAGCATCTACAGGGCCAACGTAGTAGATAAACTTGTTATCAAAATCAACGCCTTCAGGTAAACCTTCACCTGATTGGATCATATCTTGTAAACGTTTATGCGCTGCATCACGACCCGTTAAAATAGTACCAGACAGAAGAACCGTTTCACCCATCTTCCACTCTTGTGTGTCTTCTTTAGTCAGTGTGTTTAAATCAACACGACGTGTACCTTCACCTACTTCAAATGTAACTTCTGGCCAATCTTCTAGTTTAGGCGCTTTAAGATCAGCTGGGCCTGAACCATCTAACGTGAAGTGTACGTGACGCGTTGCTGCACAGTTCGGGATCATTACCACTGGTTTTGATGCTGCGTGAGTCGGTGCCGTTTTAACTTTCACATCAACTACGGTTGTTAAACCACCAAGACCTTGAGCACCAATACCTAACTTATTAGCACGTTCGAAGATATCGATACGCATTTTTTCTTCAGTTGTTTCAGCGCCGCGCTCAATTAGCTCGTGAATATCAACCGGATCCATTAATGATTCTTTAGCAAGTACCGCAGCTTTTTCTGCAGTACCGCCAATACCTATACCTAGCATGCCAGGTGGACACCAGCCCGCCCCCATGGTTGGTAATGTTTTCTCAACCCATGCAGCCACATCATCAGATGGGTTAAGCATAACCATTTTCGTTTTATTTTCTGAACCGCCGCCCTTCGCTGCCACCATTACTTCTACTTCAGCGCCTGGCACTAAGTCAATATGAACAACTGATGGTGTGTTGTCTTTAGTGTTTTTACGCGTACCAGCTGGGTCTGCAACAATTGATGCACGTAATGGGTTATCTGGGTTTAAGTATGCGCGACGTGTACCTTCATCAACCATTTGCTGTACAGTCATGTCTGTTTTATCCCACTTAACATCCATACCTACTTTTACGAAACAAGTAATGATACCTGTATCTTGGCACAGTGGACGTTTACCTTCAGCAGACATACGAGAGTTAATTAAAATTTGCGCAATGGCATCTTTTGCCGCTTTGCTTTGCTCTTTGTTGTAAGCTTTTTCTAAGGCTTGTACGAAATCGAGAGGGTGATAAAAAGAAATGTATTGCAATGCATCTTCAATGCTATCAATGAAGTCTTGCTGACGAATTGTACTCATTACGGGTTCCTTAAGTTTTTATCGCGTAGCGCTGTACGTGATCCTGAGTAAACCGGTGACGAAGATTTACTCTACGGGTTAGTCATGGCATCACTATAAAGGAAATCATAACGCTGCCAATCAAATTTAACTTATGATACCCTCCTCGCCCGTTTCGGGCTAGTTATTCAGGGCAATGTAGATGATAAACGATGAAAATTTGTGCATAAAATTAGATTTAAGTGGTGATTGCATCGCGCTATTTAGTCATTTTGCTCATTTGCCCCATGCCGTGTTGCTCGATTCAGCCAATAGCGAACATGTGAATAGCCGCTTCGATATCATCGCTATTGCCCCTTTAAAGCAATTAGAAGTGCGTGAAAATACCTGCTTTGTCGACGGCAAAGCACAATCAAGTGATTGTTTTAGCTTGATGAAAGAAGGCCTTCAGGAATTTAATCACACAGCAAACTCTAATAACCTGCCTTTTACAGGTGGTTGGCTTGGCTATTTTGGTTATGATTTAGGTCGCGTGATTGAAAGCATGCCAACTACTGCCGAAAACGACATTAACATGCCGCAAATGGCTATTGGCCTTTATCCAGATGCCCTTATTTATGATAAGCAACAGCAAAGCTGGTTTTACGTCTGTCAGCCAAATCATAATCGCTTAGCGCTATACCAGCAGCACCTAAACGAAACACCAGCAAGTGCAGAGTTCGCGCTACAAAGCGACTGGCAATCAAACATGAGTAAAGCCAGCTACAGCGAAAAGTTCGAGAAAATTCAAGCTTATTTAAAAAGTGGTGACTGCTATCAGATCAACCTTGCACAGCGTTTTAAAGCTGAGTTTTCTGGTTCAACATGGCAAGCCTATAAACAACTTCGAGAAGCGAATAAAGCACCGTTTTCAAGCTATATAAATCACCCTGATGGCGCTATTTTATCTATCTCCCCTGAGCGTTTTATTGCTATTAATCAGGGCCAAATAGAAACCAAGCCAATTAAAGGAACCCTCCCTCGTTTGGCTGACTCTGAACAAGACCAAGCGCAAGCAACCCGTTTACAACAATCTGAAAAAGACCGCGCAGAAAATGTCATGATTGTTGATCTGCTACGCAACGATTTAGGCAAAGTGGCTCGCCCAGGTAGCGTCACCGTTCCCTCGTTATTTGCCATTGAAAGCTTTCCGGCTGTGCATCATTTAGTAAGTACTGTGCGCGCAGAATTAGCGGATGGCAAAGGTGCCGTTGACCAAATTCATGCCGCTTTCCCGGGTGGTTCAATTACCGGAGCGCCGAAGATTCGCGCTATGGAAATTATAGAAGAGCTCGAGCCGCATCGTCGTAGTGTGTACTGCGGCTCAATTGGCTACTTGAGTGCTTGTGGCAAGATGGATACCAGTATCACAATCCGTACTTTAGTGTGTCACAAAGGTGCAATCTATTGCTGGGCTGGCGGTGGCATTGTGGCTGATTCAAAGGTCGACTTGGAGTACCAAGAAACTTACGATAAAGTAAATAAAATACTGCCTTTATTAAAGTAAAAGTTGAAGTAACCACCTTGAATAGCCAGCAAATAATTGCCCGTTTTAGTTTAAGTCAAACCACAGAGCGCCCAGCTAGCATTCGCTTTAATGCCGAAAAGCGTGCCAGTGCCGTAATGTTACCTCTGCTTGATGTTAACGACGAAGCGCATTTGTTATTGTGCAAGCGACCTAGTTATTTACTTCATCACCCGGGGGAGATTTGCTTACCGGGTGGAAAGTATGAAGAACAAGATGACACTCTGCTGCACACCGCCCTTCGAGAGCTCAATGAAGAGCTTAATATTGCGACACACCAAGTGACTGTCCACGGTAAATTACATCAATACGCGACTCTAACCGGTTTCACTATTGAACCTTTTGTGTGTGTCCTTAGTGAGGGCACAACATGGCAAGCAGATCCCAACGAAGTTGCTGCCAGTTTTTTACTACCCTTATCTTATTTAAGTAATCAACAAAATTGGCAACCCCTCCCCTTTGAGCGAAATGGTAAAACCATTACTTTGCAAGGCTTGATGACCCCCCATGGTCTGCTTTGGGGAGCAACAGCAAGCATTATTAATAACTTTATCAAGCAGCTCGCCCTACCAGTTTAATTATCCTGCTTTTAGGGTTACACAGACACGTTTAAACGTTATCATGTGGCACCGTTCAAAGGCAGGTAGTATGCCGTTAATAGAAAAATGAGTAGCAAATTATGATCAGTGCATTCGATATGTTTAGTATTGGTATTGGCCCATCGTCATCTCACACAGTTGGCCCGATGCGCGCTTCGCGTTTATTTGTAAACGAACTAGAAGAAAAAAACTTACTTGCAAACGTCACCGATATTAAAGTTGAGCTATTTGGCTCACTCGGTCAAACAGGTATTGGCCATGGCTCTGGTAAAGCTGTGATCTTAGGCCTTGCCGGTTATGATCCAGAAACCATTGATGCTGATTTAGTCGACGATATCCTCGCAAAAATCGAAAAAGAGCAGGTTATTTATTTAAACCAAAGCCATAAAGCCAATTTCCCTAAGCAAGGTGCGATTGTATTTCATCGTCGTAAAACTCTACCAAAACACTCAAATGCAATGGAAATCATTGCTAGCCAAAATGGCGAAAAGTTATTCAGCAAAGTGTATTACTCAATCGGTGGCGGCTTTATCGTCAGTGATGAAGAGTTTGAGAACGAAAAACAAAAAGCACTCGAAATTCGCGAAGAAAACCCAGCGCCTTATCCGTTTAACACAGCTAAAGAGTTATTAGAGCTATGCCGTGAATCAGGGTTTAGTGTATCAACACTTATGATGCATAACGAAAAAACCCTGCGCAGCGAAAAAGACATCAAGGATGAGCTGTTTAATATTTGGCAAGTAATGAAAGCCTGTATTGAGCGTGGTATGCGTACAGAAGGGATTTTACCAGGCGGATTAAAAGTAAAGCGCCGTGCCCCTAGTTTACACCTTAAATTAAATATTGAAGTAAACAACGACCCATTACGTGCGATGGACTGGGTTGATTTATTTGCCCTTGCTGTAAACGAAGAGAACGCTGCCGGCGGCCGTGTTGTTACCGCACCAACCAATGGTGCTGCAGGTATTTTGCCAGCAGTATTAATGTATTATCACACTTTCATTAAAGAAGTAGACCGTGATATTGCTACTCGTTACTTATTAACGGCGGCAGCAATTGGTATTTTATATAAAAAGAATGCGTCAATTTCGGGTGCTGAAGTTGGTTGTCAAGGTGAAGTGGGCGTTGCTTGCTCAATGGCAGCGGGTGCACTAACTGAAATCATGGGTGGTAATGTTGTACAGGTTGAAAACGCCGCTGAAATCGGCATGGAGCACAACCTAGGTCTAACTTGTGACCCTGTTGGCGGTCTTGTACAAGTACCGTGTATTGAACGTAATGCAATGGGCTCAATTAAAGCAATTAATGCGTCACGCCTTGCAATGCGTGGTTCTGGAGAGCAAAAAGTAACCCTTGATAAGGTCATTAAAACCATGCTCGATACAGGTAATGATATGAAAACGAAATACAAAGAAACCGCTCGCGGTGGCTTAGCAGTTAATATCATCGAGTGTTAATTTAAGCAAAATAAAAAGCCGCTTTAAAGCGGCTTTCTTATCTCTATTTTACTGGTAACTCAATGTTTTCGAAGAGTTTATCAACATCTTCTTGGTTACGTAATAAACTTGCTCGTTCAACCAGCTCTTTCGTTAAGTGCGGGGCAAAACGCTCAATAAAATCATACATGTAGCTGCGTAAAAAGCTGCCTTTTCGAAAACCAATTTTAGTGGTGCTCGCTTCAAATAAGTGACTTGCATCAATACAGACTAAATCAGTATCTGTTATTTGATCAATCGCCATAGACGCCACAACACCCACACCTAGCCCTAAACGAACATAAGTTTTAATGACATCAGCGTCCGTTGCAGTAAAAACAATATGCGGCTCAAGGCCATGAGCATTGAAGGCTTTATCTAATTCAGAACGACCAGTAAAACCAAACACATAAGTTATCAGTGGGTATTTAGCCACATCGGCAACCGTTAAGTTATCAGCCTTTTGCGCAAGTGGGTGTGTTTTTGCCACAACAATACTGCGATTCCAGTGATAGCACGGCAACATAACTAAATCAGAGTATAAATGTAGTGCCTCAGTCGCAATGGCAAAGTCAGCATCACCGCGTGCTGCCGCATCAGAAATTTGCTGTGGCGTTCCTTGATGCATATGCAGAGAAACTACCGGGTACTTTTTCATAAAGCCTTGAATAACATTCGGTAATGCGTAACGAGCCTGAGTATGAGTAGTCGCAATGTTAAGTTTACCTTGATCAGGCAAAGTATGCTCATTAGCAACCGCTTTAATACCTTCAACTTTCGACAATATCTCTCGCGAAATATTAATTATTTCGTTACCGGCACTGGTTACATGGGTAAGGTGTTTGCCACTACGGCCAAAGATCTGTACGCCCAGTTCGTCTTCAAGCATACGAACTTGTTTCGAGATCCCCGGTTGCGAGGTAAATAAACTTTCGGCTGTCGCTGAGACATTCAGTTTATGATTTTGGACTTCGACTATATATCTGAGTTGTTGTAGTTTCATGGCTGCATTGTAAACGTTGTTATTGTTTATTTATAAAGGCTGCAAAGCGCAATGCCAAGCGATATTTCATCGCGCTATACATTTATATCGATTGTTTCTAAGGCTAACACATTAAATTAATGCTCGGTAGCCGTGTTTACTCGCAAAATATTCAATAAAGATGTTAGTTTAGCGCTATACTCATTATAAAGTAGTAAACTTAATAAGTTTATTCGAGATAACTACCGCAAAACTGTTCAGATCTAATCTTTTTAAGGTAATATAAAAAAATTAGATAGTTAAAACTGAGATTTAGTAATGATTGTTTCTATCATCATCATGCTCATTGTTGCATTAATTGTGATCGCATTATGGGTCAGTGCTGTGCAACAACACAAAGAAAAACAAGAAGCAGAGCGCCGCAAAGAGTTAACTAAGCAAAAGAAAATCATTGAAGAAGCAGAAGACGTGCTGCTTAACAGTGCCAATATTCCCATGTCTGAGAATATTCTACGTATTATTCAGCGCCGTATATATGATGCTCTTGCAAGTATGGTACAACTCTCTCCAAGTTCTAAGGAACTCAAAAGTCGCTTAAATGAAGCTAAACAGCGTTTAGGGGGTCCAATTGAGGCGAATAATAGCGACTCATTAGTGTTACCAGACAACGATAAGCAGCTTATTTCTTTAATTCAAGGAATAAAAAAACTAAGGGCAGTGCTACGCTCTGAACATAGTAAAGGTAAAATCGAGAGTCAAATATTTGTTGCCGAAGATAAACGCCTTGAAAAACTACAACTTCGAATCAACGTAGAAAGCCAAATTAAGCGTGGGCTTTCAGCTCGCTCAGCAAATATGGTGGGCTCTGCCAGACAGTATTTCGAAAAAGCACTGGCAACGCTTAACTCAGTTAGCTATAGCGATGAATATGTAAACTCGAAAAGACAAGAAGTTGAAGGTTATTTAGAAACGATTAGCTCTGAGTTGAAAGCATCAAATGCGACGTCACTAAAGAAGAAAGCAGAACAAGAGCAGGACGATTTAGACGTGTTATTCGCACCAAAGAAAAAGTGGTAAACCACTTTTTCTTTGCTTTGTGAAAATTAAGATAAAAACGCAAACTTAACAATAAACAGCGCTGTTAATACCCACACACTAATACTGATTTCATCTTTTTTACCACATACCAACTTCACTGCAGTATAAGAAATAAAACCAAGCGCAATACCGTGAGCAATCGAGAAAGTTAACGGCGTCATTAATAATACTACGCTCACTGGAATGGCATCTGTCATATCATCCCAATTTACCAGCTTTAAGTTTTGCATCATTAACACAGCTACATATAAAATTGCACCTGCCGTTGCATAAGCTGGGATCATGCCAGCAAGTGGCGCAAAGAACATCATTAACAAGAAACAAATGCCTACAACAACAGCAGTTAGACCTGTACGGCCGCCCACAGACACACCTGCTACTGATTCAATGTAAGACGTTGTTGTTGACGTACCAAGCATTGAGCCTGCAATGGTAGCTGTGCTGTCAGCGCTTAATGCACGACCTAAACGAGGCATTTTACCTTGTTCATCAGCAATACCTGCTTTTTGCGTTACAGCAACTAAAGTGCCTGAAGTATCAAACAAATCAACAAATAAGAACGCAAATACCACTGTTAGCATTGAGATTTCGAATGCTGCTGCAAAATCCAATTGCATAAAGGTTGGTGCAATTGAAGGCGGCATTGAAATAATTCCTTGATACTCCACAAGGTCTAAACCAAGCGCAATTGCGGTTACTAATAAAATACTGATAAGTACGCCGCTTTTCATATCGCGGTATAACAGTGCTGCAATAACAAAAAAGCTAAAAATCGCAAGTAGTGGACCTGGGGCTGTGATATCGCCCAACTGCACTAAGGTTGCAGGGCTTGCTACGATAATACCGGCGTTTTTCAATGCAATAAGCGCTAAGAAAGCACCGATACCTGTGGCAATGGCACGCTTTAATACCAGTGGAATAGCGTCTATGATCCACTCTCTCACCTTAAATAGGCTTAAGAATAAAAAGATACAACCAGACATAAAAACTGCACCTAATGCAGCTTGCCAAGTGTAGCCCATGCCCAAAACAACACCATAAGTGAAGAAGGCGTTCAAGCCCATCCCCGGAGCCAGTGCTAATGGGTAGTTTGCCCATAAACCCATGATAAAACAGCCAATTGCAGCAGCAATACAGGTTGCTACGAATGCCGCACCTTGGTCCATTCCCGCTTCTGCTAGCATGGCAGGGTTAACAAATACAATGTAAACCATGGTAATGAATGTCGTGATTCCAGCAATAGTCTCGCGGCGCACAGAGGTGTTGTTTTCAGTGATTTTGAAAAGTCTTTCGAACATGTTGAACTTTAAGTTGAGATTAATTGGCTAATTTTATCATATTTTATCTCAATAAGAGGACATTTTACCTTGCAATGTTCTAAACTAATAAGGTCTTTTATTTCAAGAAAATAACTAAACTATGTCTGATAATTCGCCAGTAGGCTTAGATTTAGAGCAACAGCTTGATAATGTACTTGCCTTTATTACCCAACCCGATAAAGGGTCGGCGCAAAATAAAAGTACTCAATCTGTTGAAAACGTACTAAACAAAGCTTTGTATTATTTAAAAAATGAACAGCCTCCCCTTGCTGCCAAATGGATGCGCTTAGCAGCTATGGCAGGTAACCATAGGGCGCAATTTTATATGGGGCTGTTTTTCATCAAAGGGCAAGGTGTACCGCACAGTGTTTTTCATGGCGCGGTGTGGTTAAGTCTGGCAAGTAGCCAAGGTTATGAACCTGCAACGGCTGCACTTGATGATCTTAGAAAACACATCAGTACGCGTAGATTACATGATGCGCAAAGCTATGCAGCTACCCTATATGAACAAATCCACCAGCAGCAATTTGCACATTTAATTCCTCGTGATCCTGACGCCAGCTAACACGCGTCAGGTTCTACAACTCATTAATGCACTCTTGTCAGTTTACTCTCAAATGTTATGAGACCTGCACCAACTACAAGCAATAAGATACCTATAAACTCAAGCCACACATGGCCTTTATGGGGCTTGATAATAGGTGTTTTTGAAGTAAGGCTATATAAGCGCCTGCCTTGCTCGCCAGATTCTACAAACGAAATACCTTTATAGTCCGCTGAAATAATAAATTTAAAATCATGCCTGCTAATCATTTCTCGACGTTTAGCATCTATTTTCTCGCGGCTTTGTTCTACAAGTAGCGTTCGCCAATCATGAAAAATGCCATCTGGTTCATTATCTTTCACTACACCATATGATTTGTACTCATAGAACTTTGTATTGAATAGCTTTTCTTGATGCCCTAAATAAAACATGGCACAACCTAGCGCACTTAACAGTATCGCAATATAGATTAATGAGCGCTGTTTAATGAATTGCTTATTACTTTGTTGCTTATACCAAGCTTCAATGTCAGGCACATTAATCAATCTCGCTTTATCTACAGAATGTTTTAATGGCTCCATAAAGTCGCAAATTGTTAGATTGAGCGCCGTTAATATTGAACGAAATGTGTCGTTTGAAGGCACTGATTTATCGTTCTCAAGTTTTGAAAGGTAGCTTTGCTCTATTCCAACTTGCTCAGCAAATTCTGGTTGGCTTAGTTTTAGCTCACTGCGATAGTGTTTTAGTTGTGTTCCGAATGTACTCATAACGCATTTCCTTTTTGTTGTGGAGCCGCCATTCTTTGCTATTCATGCAGATATAAGAAGCTGAATAAATAGGAATAATGAAGAATATTAGCAAGATAGGAAGAAATTTACGAGATACGAGATACGAGATACGAGATACGAGATACGAGATACGAGATACGAGATACGAGATACGTTGTCAGTATAAGTAAATAGTAAAGTGTAATGTAAAGACTTATTTAATCATTTGCTTGAGGAAAACAAATGGCGGAGTGGACGGGACTCGAACCCGCGACCCCCGGCGTGACAGGCCGGTATTCTAACCAACTGAACTACCACTCCGCAGTGGTATGTGCATGGGGTAATGCACTTAATTTGTTTATGATATCAAATGGCGGAGTGGACGGGACTCGAACCCGCGACCCCCGGCGTGACAGGCCGGTATTCTAACCAACTGAACTACCAC